>JBFLWP010000001.1:269170-353442 GCA_040757595.1 Nitrospirota bacterium
GGCTTCAATGGGGCCACGGCATCGCTGCCGTGGAATCGCCCGGCCGGCGGAACGAGCTGGCGATTTTCACGGTCGCTTCAATGGGGCCACGGCATCGCTGCCGTGGAATCCGTGATGGACGACGAGATCATGAACGGGGACGGCGCGCTTCAATGGGGCCACGGCATCGCTGCCGTGGAATCCAGGGGGCCGCCTGAGTGGGCCGCGGGGGAGCCACGCAGCTTCAATGGGGCCACGGCATCGCTGCCGTGGAATCGAAGGCCGCCCAGCTCGGCTTGACGCAAGCGGGCGTGCTTCAATGGGGCCACGGCATCGCTGCCGTGGAATCGGGATTCGTGCAGGCCGGCCTGACGCTCTGGGTCGAGCTTCAATGGGGCCACGGCATCGCTGCCGTGGAATCTGTGAGCGGGCAGCTGGACGTGGACCCCGGCGTGAAGCTTCAATGGGGCCACGGCATCGCTGCCGTGGAATCGACGACCACCCCGTCCGTCATGGCCGCGCCTCCAGATGGCTTCAATGGGGCCACGGCATCGCTGCCGTGGAATCAGTTGTCTCGCAACTCAAGACATTGCCTCGCTTTCCAGCGCATGTCGCGAGCGGGTCTTCTCGCATGGTCACGAGGGAACGTTAGCACCGTGGCACCCACCTCCTTTCACTCCAGAATTTCTTGACCACACAGAACATTTCTGCGTTTCGAGCGCTGCGAGCGTCTCGACGACCACCGCACCTCTCGCGCCAGAGGCGGCAGCGCATCTCACACCACCACGGCCCGACGCTCAGTCAGCTCATAGGCCCTGCCGATTGACTCGATGCTCTTAATGGGCCGGCCTTCTGTCGGGCCCAGATCAATGACCAGAACCTGGTCCTCGCTGTGGTTGATGATCCCGCCCAACGCTTCCCTCATCTTGAGAAGATCAATGTCCGGCAAGTCGCACTGAAACACCGATAACTGGAGATGGGTACCAAATCCCTTCATCGTCTTGAACACGCGCCGCAGCCGCTTCGGATCGCAAATGTCGTACGTCACGATGTACAAGTGGCGCATCGGTCACCGCGTCGTAAAGGACGGAAACTCTGGAATCTCACCGAGCAGATACCGCCCCAACAGGCGGGCCTGCACCTCCAGGACGCGCCGATAGCTGATCTGGTAGCCGAAGACCGGGTGGGCAATCTCTTGTCCCATGCGCCGCTCGCAGGTCTCGATGAATCGCCGCCGGCCCTCCTGGGTCATCGCCACGGCGCCCATCCGTTGGATGAAGTCCCCTGGGCGAATCTCGCCGTTGTTGATCGCCGTCAGCACCGCCGAATCGGCAACCAACGGACGGAACTCCTCCATGAGGTCCAGGGCCAGCGCCGGGCGACCGTAGCGAGGCTGATGGTAGAAGCCGAGATAGGGATCGAGTCCGACGGCTTGCAGCGTCGCGGTCCATTCCCGCACCAGCAGCGCATAGGCCAGCGAGAGCATCGCGTTGACCGGATCACGGGGCGGGCGCCGGTTGCGTCCGTCAAAGTCAAAAGGCAAGCGCTCGCCGTCTCCCTTCAACATCCCGGCGAATTCCGTGAAGTACCGGCGTGCGGCCGTCCCTTCGATCCCGAGCAGCTCTTCCAGAGAGTCCGCCGACCCCGCATGCTGCTGATCGTTCTTGAGATCCTGCAGCACCTGCTCCGGCGCCGCCTGGTGATTGCGCCGCAGGATGGTCCGGCAGTTCGCGATTTTCGCCTGCACGAATCGCCGGGCCAGCGTCAGACACTGCCTCGGATCGGCTGCGACCGCATATTGCCGCCGTCGCAACTCCACATTCTTGTGGGCCAGCCCGGTGGTCACCCCGTAGAGCCAGCCGCCGCTGGAGAGATAGGAAATGGGAATCTCCCGCTTGCACAGCTCCTGAACGACCTGGGTGCTGACTTGCACAGAACCAAACAGCACCACATGCGACGTTTCCACGATACGGGCTTCGGCCAGGAGCGTGTCGCGGTCCCACACCTTCAAGCAGTCGCCGTCCTTGGCGACCCGCGCCCCGGCCTGCTGCACGTAGAGCGGCAGGGCGTCGTCGCGCGCCGGGAGCAGCCTGCGAATCGCCGCCGAATCCTGGTCGCGATCAATCCGCAGCCAGCCGACCTCGTCCGGCAGACAAATCCTCACCAGCGAGCACCGCGGGCACTTGGGACTGTCCACCAGCGGCGGGGGGATGCTCCCGCCCCTGGCCACCTGCCGCATCTCGTGAATCAGCGTGAGCGTCCGTTCAATCAACTCCGGATCGAAGGAGATCGCCACCCGCTCGCGCGAACCCACAAAATAGAGGAACCCGCCGTCGCATTCGTACCCGTTCTCCCGCAGGATCAGCCCTTGCGCGCAGAGCTGCACCCGCTCCGGCTCCCACGCGCCCTTGTCCACATGCGGACGCTTGCCGCGCTTGTAGTCCACCGGGGCCACGGCGGCGCCGACTCCTTCGACCAGATCTATCTTGGCCGTGATCCCCAGCCGCTCCGAAGACAGCCACACCGACCGTTGATGGATCGCCTCTTCCTGACCTCCTTCCCCCTCAGTCGGCGTGGGTCGTCTCTTCGGCGCCTCGTCCACCTGCCGGTGGTGGAACCGCCCCTCGACCGTGTCGGCGCTGTCCGTGAATTCGCTCTGCACCCATTCGAGATAGGCCAATCGCGGACAGTAGGCGAATTCGTTCAGCATCCGAACCGGCAGGAGCGGCTCCTCGGCCACCAACCGGGCGCCCGCCCCGTTCATGTCCTCGCTCATGTTGCCTCCACAGGCTATTCAATTGTCAAAGAACAGCACAAACCCCTGCCGTCATTGCCACGTTAGAGGTGATTTGATAAACTGACGCCTACTTTGGAGAAACGATCAGCATGTCAACCCCAGACCTTCAGACACGCCGCTGGACCCGCGCCGAATACGAGCGCATAGTGGAAGCGGGCGTGCTGCAGCCCGAGGAACGCGTCGAGCTCCTTGACGGCGAGATTCTGACCATGACCCCGCAGAACAGTCCCCATGCGGCCACAGTCGGACTCGTTGAGCGTGTCCTCCAGCGCGTCTTTGGCCCTGACCATTGGGTCCGTGTCCAGTTGCCGCTCATCGTGGACCCTGACTCAGAACCCGAGCCGGACTTAGCCGTCGTCTCCGGCACCCCAAGGGATTACGTCGCCGAGCATCCTCGGACCGCCCTCCTTGTTGTCGAAGTCGCTGATACCACCCTTGAAAAGGACCGGGACCGCAAAGCCGCCATCTACGCCCGCGCCGGCGTCCCGGAATACTGGATTGTCAACTTTGTGGACCGTTGTCTCGAAGTGTACCAAGACCCGGTTTTCCCTCCTAACCAGCCGGCTCGATACCAAACCAGCCGGCGGCTGATGGCAACCGACAGGATCGCGCCGCTCGCCCGTCCCGACGCCTCGGTGTCTGTCGCCGACCTGCTGCCGTAACTTCCTCGCCCACCTCCGAGCCCCTCGCCCTCGAAGGGAGAGGGCCACGGTGAGGGTGGGCATTTCACCCATCACGCATCACCGATCACCGTCTCCTCCCCCACCGCCACACACTGCCCAAGGCCGAAGTGGCAACTGGCGGGCTTATTCCAGGCGTTCATCCGGAAAGAGCTTGGTGATCAGCGCACGAGCTTCGGGTAATTCGCGACGAACATCTTCGGCTTGCAGTCCTTCGGCTCCGACGCTCGGATAACGCTCGCCAAGGTAGAATCCGGAAACTCTCTCGCACACGGGGCGCATCGTCGCCGCCTCCGGCGCGAAGGCCGCCGCTTCATCCAGCAAACTTTGTAGCGTATGCACCCTCTTCAATTTCCATCCCTGCCGCAGCAAGAACGCGTTGAGATACTTCTCCACGGCCTGCTGGAGAAAGAACCCGGCTCCATCCGCATCCCCATCGGCCAGCAGGACGTGCATCCGATGCCAGTCCCGACGAGCAACCTTCAACCAATCGTCCGCGTAGGGGGAATCTTCTTTCTGTTCGGCGCTCACACCTCTACCCCGCTTTGCACAATCTCTTGGACGAACTGATCCTCACGAGCCAGACGGGTTGCCAACTCTTCTGGCGTCAGCACGATCGGCGCAAGAGGAATACCGTGGCTGATGTCTCTCACGAGGGCCAGCACCGACCCCATTCGTTCGTAAAACCGCTCATTGGTCGGAGCGACGACCAACAGGTCAATATCGCTGTGCTCGGTCGGCTCGCCGCGCGAGACCGAGCCATAGACCAGCACCCGTTCCGCGCCATAGCGCTCGCGCAATCGGTCCGCGATCGCCTTGAGCGCGGCCCGTGAAACCAGGCCTGCGGTGGTCTCCATCTGACTTCTCCTTTCGCTCCTCACGCCCGGTGGTTCGCGGTTATCCCCTCACGCATCGCTTGCCACCCGTCACTTGTCACGTGTCACTCGTCACGGTTTCGGTTCCCACCGCCACAAACTGCCCCAGGCCGAAGTGGCATGCGTAGCCGAGGGCGAAGGGGCCTTGGACCGGTTCTGCAAAGGTGATCCGAAAGCCAAAGCCACGAGGATCGGCTAGGCGACCTCCCCCGCCGATCCGCATTCGCCGGAATTCCAGCCATCGCACCTTCTTTCCGCCGAGATACGTGTGCATTATCGGTTGGATGGTCTCAGGTTCAGGGAAGCCACGACGGCGCAAGTCCAATTTCACCTGAACAAATGGAGAATCTTTCCCATTCTTCTTGGGATGGCGCGCGAGTATGTACGGCGTGCTGGATTGCCACGTTCGAG
Organism: Nitrospirota bacterium; assembly: GCA_040757595.1. Classification (NCBI taxonomy): domain Bacteria; kingdom Pseudomonadati; phylum Nitrospirota; species Nitrospirota bacterium. The sequence continues at coordinate 273,913 of JBFLWP010000001.1, forward strand.
ACGAAGCGAGCGCAGCACTTTGGCCTTTATGCCTGTCAAGCCCGCCAAAATCTTGGGGCTGACCCAGTCCAATGAGCACTGTGTGAACGTCATGCCCGCTTGAGCCCCATAGCCGTTTGACGGCACCCAACGCCTGCTGAGCATGCCTGTCGAAGCCCTGAGGGGCATACACCGTCACATGGTCAATTCGCCCATCGTCATCCTCGTCGCCGGACAAATAGAAAGCGTGAGCATGATCATCGTTCAAAGGCATTCCGTCCGCTGCCTTTCCAGAGAAGACAGGCATGGCATGCTCCGTCCCATTCAGGCCACGTGATTTGGCCATCAAGGCCTGACGCATACGCTCCCCGATGAAAAGCGCATCGGTCAAACGAGGCCGCACCGTACTAAAGAGCGCATAGCGAGCAACAGTCGGCCGAATCTGTTCGACCCGTGCTTTTCGTTGGTACGTCACTCGAAAGGAATCCTCTGGACGCACATAATCCACCCATCGGCTTCCTGGTGCCGAAGACCAGCCCTGCGACTGAAGGTCGCTGGTCTCGGCATGCAGCGCGCTCCATAAATCTTGAGGGACCGGACTGTGCACAGCCTTTTTCTTTCTGCCCTTGGTAGTAGTCATGCCACCCATGCCAAGTGCTTGGGCTGTGAATCGCTCTTTCCATGCGGCGAACATCTCTGGTGTCATCGCCGCAAGAACACGAACCCGCTCGCCTTGGATCACTTCTGCAGAGTCAATTGGACGGGCAGTGACGTGACCATCCCAGTGTTCCAACACCTCGGCCGCCACCCAGCTTTCCGCGCGACCCAAATAGCCGAGCCCCGACGCCAGGCATGTCAGTACTCGTTTCTCTTCTGGTGTCAAAGTCACGTCGGGCCAAGCGACAACTAGACAATCCTGAGGACCCACGGAGACGAAGGCGTCAAACACCTTGGTCTTATCTGCGCCCAACGGATGTCGTTGCGGCATGAAGTGCCGCGTGTGCCCCAACGAGGCTTTGGGCAAGTGGAAGACCGGCAGCTCGGTCAGCCGCTCAATTAAAGGCCTGAGCGAGGACTCAGGGATCTCTTTTGCAAACTTCCGATGCCAGACGGCAATCAGTGCCCGCAGAATCCGCCATGGCGAGGGCGGCCATTCCACGGCGCCTTCGTTCACATGCCGATCCCACGGCGTGGCATGATACCGGCCAGCAAGGAAGCTGATACTGAGCGCGATCATGTTTTTTCGCCTTTAAAGGAGACCGTGGTAATAGGTGGCTTGGCAAATTTCCCTTCTGATGCAACGGCCTTAATCAAGTTTGGCAGCTCGTCAGTGAGTTCCTTTAATTCCGATAACTGAAAAGTCTGGGGCCGTGTTACCGTCGTCTTCTTGACCTCCAGATCGCAAGCTGTGCGAAGCCGCAACCCTTCATTCAGAAATTTCTGAATCTTATACAAGGCAAGTCCTATCAGCAGTCGCTCTACGTTCTCTCCCAGACCAAAGCTCCTTATCTGCTTGAGGTCCAAGTTGAAATAAGCGGTTATTTTCTCGGCGGTGTACTCATCGCGGTGATACGGCACATGTCCAAATCCTTTCGCGGTGTCGCCTTCCGGGTCAACCCGATCCATTTTGACTCCCCCGTTCGCCACGACCGTCACGCCACACGCCTCGATGAAGGCTGACAAGCTTCTGGGCAATCGTAGCCGCCCACCTGCTAAGTCGCTTTTGGCGAGGAATACACCGTGAAGCAACGCATTTGCGTCGTATTTGAGGAGTACCGACGCCAACAATTTGAGATCTACCGGTCCCTTCTCCATCGCGCCCAACTCTTTTTTTAGAGTTTCAAAAAAGGTTTTATCCTTTCCCTCGAGAATGTACGGAGAATTCAGACGATGTGACTCTAGCAGCGAGTTTGTGATGACTTTTCCGTCTTCTTTCACCACGACGTAAGGAAGACCTCTTAAAGGTTCCACAAGGTCACCCTTCGCCTCATCCCAACACACAGCTTCTAGCCGGTTTGCCATACTCTGCGCTGACTCGACCAACAGCATCTCCGTTCCGTCGTGCAGCGTGTAGGTGGCGGCGCCGAGATCGGGAAATCCCGTCGGTTGAAAGCGGGTGCCTTGGATAGGTTGCAGATCTGCTTCGATTAGTAAGCGTGGGGCGTCCTTGAGCTTGCTGAAGTCCACTGGCGATCCCATACGCGGTCTCCTTTCTCGTTAGCCTTTCGTTGCAGATTCGATTGGAACTCCTTGTTCCGATGGCTTGAGAATGTCTGCGGCCAGGCGCAGTTCGTCCCGCTTCGAAATGGGGAACAACACCGCTGCAGCAATCCGACGCGTGACCGTCGGTGGCTCCACAACGACTTCCACCATCGGGATGAACCCACACCCGCGCAAGAGCTGAATGGCTAGACGAGAAGCTTCACCAGCCTGTCCCATGGCTGCACGCCCGAGGATAGCGGGAATGTAGGGAATCACCACGTCCCTCAGCGCGCCTGGAAGGTGAGTCAGTTTCAGGAGCGCGTAGAGTGCGGGTAACGGAACCTCGTTCGTGTCCGATGTCGAAGGCTGAGTTTGAACATAATCCCAATTGACCAAACTCAGCCCACGCAGAAGCGCCTCCAACCGCTGTTCGTCCACTCTGCCAGCAATGAACTCGTGGACATCACTAAGCGCGGCGGGATACCGTCCTCTTAACGGCAGGCCTTTTTGTTCTTCTCGCTGCGCATCCAGACACCGCCTCGACAAGACAGCGATCAAGTTATTCGTGAGCGAACCGTGCCCCCATACTACGCGGGGATGGGTCTCGGCCTCCAGCCATGTGACGTATCCCGCTCTGACCTCAATGGGCTCCATGTTTTCGCGGATACCGACCGAGGCCAATGACGCGGCCAGACGGAATTCCGGGCTTTCGTCGTTCGCGACATCTAGCCAGCGCGGTGACAGTAATGGTACGGGTCTCAAGAAATGCTTCTGGCGAAATTTGGGAGTCTTTGCCGAAGCCGCTTCCGCTTCACCGAGGGCGATCAGAACATTGGCCATCCTGAGCGCGCCTCCGGCTTGGCAATACTCCATGATCGCTCGCTCGATATTCCTTAAAGCCTCTCCCATTCGCGCAGGGGCGGTGTTCCCCGTAGCGGCTCGGCGAAATTGCATCAACCACCGGTCGAGTTCGTTCAGAAGGTTCACTTCTGGGCGCGGCCCTACTATCCACCGGCCAATTCCGGTTGCATAGAAATTCTTGCCGTTACGTTGCAAGAAGCCGTACCGGTGAAACATCTGAACTCCGCGGTCTGTCCCCAGCGATGCCACTGCACGAGCAAAGTCCACACCGTTGCTGGCCTGTCTTCGGCCAATCTGTGCCCTCCCTTCGGAGAAAAGACTCGTCACCTCTATGAACCGCGTGGGAGCCGACCAAAGAGGTACCCATACTTCCCCCCGCGGATTGTCACCACTTTCGCTTGAACTCCCATATCCCACCGGTGTCGCCCGCGTCGTGAAAGGGTAGCTGAGCTCTCCCGGTCCACTGAGGCATAAACGCTTGGTAGCCGCCGCAGCGAAGACAAGAGCACCTTCCATCATGAGAACGAAGTCCCACGGATTGATCAGTGAATCCACCTCGAAGCCAGGGCCTGCATTAGTTCCCCCGGACGCCGCAGGATCAAACTGACCGATTGCCGCCCCCTTCTTAAGGCCCTTCACCGGAATACCGAGCAACGCCCCCTGCAACCATGCAGAAGCGTGGTTGGATGGCATTCCCGTGGCCCCTTCAACCAAATCCAGTAACCTCTGCATAAAATTACTTGAGAAGTCCGTGTTGCCATCATTGCCCCCAGTTCCCAAGAGCGGTGGGTACTTTGGTTTCTGATCTGTGAGCAAAAAGACCGCGTCCAACCAATGGACTGCCATATCCGGCAACTGGCCGCGAAGCTCTCGCATCAAGGATTCTTTTTCTTCATCGCCCGGCGCTTCCTGATAGTTTCTCGATTGTAAAATCGAGCGTACTCGCTGGATCACCTGACGGTAGTCAGCGAGGCGATCAGTTGTTGATTTTGCCACTACATCTACAATTCGAGTCGCAGCCGTCGGCTGATTACGAACACCGGTCTTCTTACGCTTTCCTGTTACAGGGTCTTTTTCCTTGAGCTTTTCTTCTTGATAGTAAAATCCACTACCTCCGTTCCACGGGGCAACAATCGGCGTCGGGCGATAGTTCACCAGAAAGAACTTCTCCAGTTCTTCGCGCGTCAGTTTCGTCCGGAGCCAGAACACATCCTCTGCCCACCATCCCCTGGCTTCTGTATCAACCTGCTCGCTGACTAGGCGTAGAACCCCGAGCGCTTTCAGATAGTGGGCCAATGGCTCGGGCCGGCAGCCCTCAAGCCTCAGATCAGGCATGACCGTCTCCTTCTTTCTCTGTCCCACGCCAGTCCGCCACGCGCACCAGACTCTCCATCCAGGCCAACCGGAATGGCCCGTGTTGTTCGCGAAGCCGGAGCATCCGCTCCAACCAACTCGGACCGTGCGGGCCTTCGCCCATCTCCATGAAACTCAGGGTGAGAACCAGCGGCTGGGTCATGATGCCGTCTTTAAGATCAACGGCGGGTAGTTCATCTCCTTCCCATACCCCACGGGCAAACCGGCGACCGTCCGGGGGCATCTCCTCATCCGGTAATGATCGAATCGAAAGCCGAACTTTTCCATGATGTGCCGCGGCCAAATAAGCGGCAAGGTCTGATTCCTTGTGGAGTAAGAGCCCCAGGGCCGACGCGAGTTCATGCCGAAAATGCTTGCGATCGCAATGGCTGCTTCTGTGATCGGACTTGGCCCATGGACCATCCGTTCTCTTCGGATCAGCAGCAGCCAATGGCGCAAGTAGCATCTTTTGGAAGACGGGATGCGCCTTTCCAAGATCGTGCCAGCGAGCGGCCGTCAGCAAATCGTTCCAGGGAATCCCGCGCTCTGGATGATCCAGCGCCGTTTTGAGTTTTGCCATTTCCTGAGCCACGTCCTTTGAGTGCTCGGATAAGAGCACAAAACGCTTGATGAACGTGAACTGGTCCTCGTCAATCGCGTCGTTAGAAGGTAGCTCGGCCGGAAGCGGGACCGGGGATACGTGGTCTTCAGGGTTTCCAGTCCAGCCGAGGTCCTCGCTATAGCCTCCTTCAGAGATGTGCAGAAGGATCGTCAGTCCCGGCCAGACATGCTCCTTGGTCACTTGAACCCATTGGCGGTCCAAGCCATCCCATCTGTAGGCACGAACGTCTTTCTTCAGGAATTCTTTGAATCGGCCTATTCCGACCGGGCATAACTCGTCGGGACGTGGTGCAGGTGCGTCTATCGGCGGCTGTTCTCCCTCCCACTCACGCCAATACACCTGCGCATCCGTATCTCTCCCGTCACGGATGTACCGTGATACGTCAATGTCGTTTCCGGCGAGATCGGGCGTTGTGTCAAACAAGTCGAGGGCATCGCGGCGGCGGAGCACGTGCCCGTACTTCTCTCTTTCAGGCGCTCTGATCTTGGACACTGTGGCTGGACCGACGTCGTTCAGTTTGGTCAATTGCCCACGTGACCAATTCAGCTCCTCAAGTTCATAAGGCAAAGCGGCCTGGGGAGACGGTTCCTGTTCCCCCTTCTTGTTGACCGACGACGTTTCTACATCAATCCAGAACACGTTGGCTGGTTCGTCTTTTTGCCACTCCCCATACCGATTGCAGCGCCCGAACCGCTGGACAAGCGACGACCAAGGTGCCAGCTCAGTGAAGAGGGTTCGCGCTGAGATGTCCACACCGGCTTCAATCGCTTGGGTGGCCACCACAATTCGGTCTTGGGCCGGTTTCTCTTTTAGGGCTTGATCGAAACGTTTGCGTTCTGTGTGTCGAAACCGAGAATGAATGAGGCACAGATCGGGTTGGGGTTTCGCACCCTTGAACTTGTGCTGCAACGCCTTGAACACGCTTTGGGCACGGCCCACACGATTCACAATCACCAACGTCAGCGCACCTTCTTGATGCTGGTGACACACTTCCTCGGCCAACTCTTCGGCATAAGTGTCTTCACTCTCCTGCGTCCACTTCGTGAGAGCCCTACGTAAGGACTTCTTGGCATTCACACGCTTCTCAATATCAGCATGCCGGGTGTCATCGCGGCTCAAGGAAAGGCTTGGAAGAGCCTTTGCTTGTTCGGCAAAATCGACTGTGGCGAGAGCTTCGGTTTTCAACGTGGCTGACATCCACACAGACTTCGCTGGGCCGCACGTGCCAAATCGCTCGCGGAAGGCCTGTAACTGAGCAGTAGTGGCGAGCCCGACTCCCATCAACTGGACCTCATCCATAACCCACAGGCAATCGTTATTTAACAGGCCATAGTGCATCGGCCATCGGTACCGGCTCATCGCATAGCCGCGGTTCAACGCGCGTGAAAGCAATTGATCTTGCGTGCCGATCAAGACCGCATCGCCCTCAGGATACGTATCCCAGTCGTTGTCAATCTCTCCACCCATGAGGATATGCACACCTGGTGGGCGAGCCATTTCTTGGGGATAATGCTTCCCAAGTTCAGCGATCCACTGCTTTGCTTCCCTGACTGTCTGCTCTACCAGCACCCGCATCGGCAAGCAGTACACCAGCCGGCGCGGTGTTGCTTGGCGGATCGCGTTGTCAGGATGAAACCGCCGCCGCCACAGCCACCCCAGCACCGCCATCGCGGTCTTGCCGAGGCCGGTGGGCACATCCACTAAGAGACCCGCACCGCTCCGTGCCCCCTCACCCGCACCCTCTCCCACAAGGGGCGAGGGTCTTGAAAACAGCGTCGGGGCGCAGGCGAAGCGGACCTGAAACGGATACGGGTCATGCCCCGTGGCCTGTTGAAACCAGTGCCTAAACTGTCTGTTGGTGTCGTTGTCCATTGCCCCCGCTCGCTTATCTCCGTCCTGCACTCGATGGGCGAGCCGACCCGGCCTTCACGTCGAACCCGATCCGCCGTCCCGGCTGGGCCGGCTGGCTCATCTGTTGACGAATGGCCTCGACTGGGGAACGAATATGTCCATCATGGCTTTCGACCTTCCGTTCAAGTTCTGCGAGCTTGTCGGCCAACTCTTTGTTCGCAGCAACCATTGCGCGCAGTTTCACAAAGGCGCGCATAATTGCGATGTTAACCTGGATGGCACGGCGGCTCCTGAGGACGCTTGATAACATCACGACGCCATGCTCAGTGAAAGCATAGGGAGCAGCGCGACGCGCCCCGCCCCAACTTGAAGTCACAACTTGTGGCTTCAAGTCTCTAACCTCCTGAAAAGTCAGCTGAAACATAAAGTCGCCGGGAAATCGCTCGACATTCCGTTTGACGGCTTGGACGAGCACCTTGGGTGCAACCCCGTACAGTTCAGCCAAGTCCGTGCTGAGCATGACTTTGTGCCCACGGATCAGGAAAATCCGCCGCTCGACCTTTTCCTGGACCACCAAGGCTCGGTCACGCCTCATCCGGAACCTTGGGACCCCGCCGCCACAGCCACCCCAGCACCGCCATCGCCGTCTTCCCCAGGCCGGTGGGCACGTCCACTAAGAGACCCGCACCGCTCCGTGCCCCCTCACCCGCACCCTCTCCCACAAGGGGCGAGGGTCTTGAAAACAGCGTCGGGGCGCAGGCGAAGCGGACCTGAAACGGATACGGGTCATGCCCCGTGGGCTGCTCGGACCAGCGTGCGAACTATCTTTTCGTGTCGTCGCTCATGTGTCCCACTCTTCCACCTCAGAGATGGCGCTCACCGTCCGTACCCGGTCACGCCGGCGGAGAAGGTCATCGGTCGGCCGCCTTTCCGCGACGATCCCTTGACAGAGAGACCAAGCCCCGTGTAATTACATCGTAGCCACATCTGGCAGAGAGGCACCTTCGTCATGAAAACCAAGATCGTCCGCATCGGGAACTCTCGCGGCATCCGCATTCCGAAATCGCTGCTCCATCAGTGTCATCTCGACGGTCCCGTGGAAGTCGAGGTCCAGGGGAGCCAGTTGGTCGTGCGTTCAGCCTCACGGCCCCGCAGCGGCTGGGACGACGCCTTCCGCGCCATGCACCAGACCGGAGACGACCAATTCCTGGACCACGGGCGTATGTCCCCCTCTCGATGGGATCGAGAGGACTGGCGGTGGTAGCCCGTCGCTTCGACGTCTACCTCGTTCGCCTCGATCCCACGGAAGGACGGGAGATCAGAAAGACTCGCCCCTGCCTGGTGATTTCTCCCGATGAAATGAATCGCCACATTGATACGGTCATCGTCGCACCGATGACGACGAAGAGCCGACCCTACCCCACTCGCGTACCTGTTCGTTTCCGGCGCAAGACCGGGCAAATCGTCCTGGATCAACTCCGCACGGTGGACAAAACCCGCTTGGTCAAACGCCTGGGCACGATCGACCAAGCCACGGCCGACCGCGTACTGGCACTCCTTGCAGAACTGTTCGCTCCGTAGCCCGACACGCATCATGGCCCTTATCTCCTTCGGCCACTCCCCCCGTCCAGCGGCGCGAACGGCACGTCGGGATTGTAGCGGTTGATGGGGTTCAGGGGATTGTCCGGGCGATATTCGTTGATCGGGTTGAAGGGGTTGTTCGGGTTGTAGCGATTGATCGGGTTGGCGGGATTGCCCGGGTCATACCGGTTGATCGGGGTGAAGGGGTTCCGCGGGTCCACCGCGTTGATCGGGTTCAGCGGATTGTCTGGCCGCAGCTCGGTGATCGGGTTGAAGATGTTATAGTCTCGTTCGTACTTGGAATCGAACCCCGTCTCAGCCCAGGCCGCCGCGCTCCAGAGCATCAGTACCACCACGAGACCGTTGATCCGCATGGCAACCTCCTGACCCCTGACCGACTCTGTCTCCCCCCTCCCCCGTCCCCTCTCCCACGGAGGGGAGAGGGATTCACAGCGCTCCCTCTTCCATCCCCTCTCCCGCAGGGTGGAGAGGGCGATCAAAGGAGCTTTTTACGGAAGCATCGTAGCAAGGGACTGTGACATCGCAGGTCCTATCGTAAAAAAATGCCTCAGCGCCTCGATTCTCTTTGTGAACCAAGCACTTCCGCACTCAATCGTCGGACAAGCCAACCGGAGCTCGTGACAACCGAGGTCACGTTCGACCAAGAATCTTCCTGGCTTCTTCTTCAACCGTCTTCCGGAGACTCTCAGGCTGGACCACTCGGACACCGGCTCCGAAGCTCAAGACCCATCCCAGCAACTCGCGCGTGTCGGCGACGGTCAGGGTCATGCGGAGCCCGCCGCCTTTGAGCCGCGTGAGCTTCTGACTCGAGTGCCAGATCCGGTCTTTGGCCCAGGCCGCGGTGGTCTTGTCGAAGAGGAGTTCCACCTCAATGCGCTTTCCCCGCATCACGACCAACGCATCCTCCACGTAGGCGTCCACGTTGAAGTGCAACGGCATCTGATACGGGTGGTCGGTCAGCGTGAGCGCCTTGACCCGCTCGACGGCGAACATCCTGACATCCTTTCGCCAGTGGCAATACCCAATCAGATACAACGCGCCGTCCACGTACCGGAGACAGTACGGGTCCACCTCTCGACGTCTGGTTTCATTCCGAGACGCCGAGTAGTAGCGCATCTGCACGGTCCGTTTCTGCGTCGCGGCTCGGGTGAGCGCATCAATGGTGTCCCGGTGCTGCCTGTAGCTCTTGTGCGGGCCGAGGCCCACGGAGAAGGCGCTCTGAAGTTGTTGCACAAAGGTCATCGCGTGCGGGGAAATGCGGGCTGACACCTTGGCGAGGGCCGAATTCAGGGCGCTTTGCACCTCGGTTCCCTGCAGCGGCGTCAGCAAGTGCCGGCTGAAGGCCAGAGCCATCAGCTCGGTGGGAGCAAACGCGAGCGCCGGAACGTTCCGAAATTCCTCCATGAGGCGCCACCGGACCTGCCCGTCAACGCGCTCGGCGAGGAGGGGAAACTTGACCGTCAGGGCTTCCAGATCCCGGCGGATGGTGCGCGCATGCCGGGCATACTCCGACGGGAGCCTTTCCTGTAACTGCTCAAGCGTGAGACCGCGCTGGGAAGCCTGAAGATGCTGGAGCAGGTGCCACTGGCGGATGACTTGGTCGTTACGGGGCATCGGATACCACCCACAAAGCGGGGAAGTGAGCGTAGCAATTTTCTCCTAGCATGGCAAGCGGGCCGGGCGCGGGCACGGGCTACAGGGCGGGAATGGCGTCCACGGCCCGCTTGTGATAAAGTCGGTCTCATGCGGAACGTCGTCATCATCGGCTCGGGACCGGCGGGGTTGACCGCCGCCATCTACACGGCGCGGGCGAATTTGTCTCCGCTGGTCGTCGAGGGGCTGCAGGCGGGCGGGCAACTGACCACCACGACCGAGGTGGAGAACTATCCCGGCTTCTCCCGCGCCATCCTGGGACCGGACCTGATGAAGGACATGCGGGCCCAGGCGGAGCGGTTCGGGACGCAATTCCTGTCCGGCGACGTGACCTCCGTGGACCTCGCCAGCCGGCCGTTCACGATCACGATCGAAGGGGAGCAGCCGGTTCAGGCCAAGGCCCTCGTCATCGCCACCGGCGCCTCGGCCATCAAGCTCGGCGTGCCGGGCGAGTCCCGGCTGACCGGCTACGGCGTCTCCACCTGCGCCACCTGTGACGGATACTTCTTCCGGGGGAAGGAACTCGTCGTGGTCGGGGGCGGGGACAGTGCGATGGAGGAAGCTGGCTTTCTCACGAAATTCGCGACGAAGGTCTCGGTCGTGCACCGGCGGGACAGGCTGCGCGCTTCCAAGATCATGCAGGACCGGGCGTTCAAGAACGAGAAGATCGCGTTCGTCTGGAACTCGGTGGTGGAGGAGGTCCTGGGCGGAACGGTCGTGACCGGCGTGCGCCTCAAGAACGTGGTGACGGGCAAGGTCTCGGAGCTGCCTTGCGCCGGGGTCTTCGTGGCGATCGGCCACCGGCCCAACACGGACCTCTTCAAGGGGCAGGTCGAGATGGACGAGCGGGGCTACATCCTGACCAAGGACGGCACCGCAACCAGCGTGCCCGGCGTCTTCGCCGCGGGCGACGTGCAGGATTCCCGCTACCGCCAGGCCATCACGGCCGCCGGCTCCGGCTGCATGGCCGCCATCGACGCCGAACGCTTCCTCGAAAGTCATGGTGATACGTGATGGGTGATGTGTGACGGGCGGAGACTGATTAGGACAACGTTCTTCTCCCCACTTATCACCCATCACCCTTCACTCATCACCCTCTAAACATGCGCTGCGTCATCGCCCACTACCACGAGCTGGCCCTCAAGGGCCGGAACCGCCCCTTCTTCGAGCAGCGGCTGGTCAAGAACCTGCGTCTCCTCCTGCGCGACCTGGGCCTCAGGCAGGTCGAGGCACTGCCAGGGCGCATCCGCATCCTGCTCCAGGAAGAAACTTCCTGGGACCTCGTGAAGGATCGCCTCGCCCGCGCCTTCGGGGTCGTCCACTTCTCCCTGGCCCATGCGGTCCCGCTGGACCGGTCGCGCCCGGACCTGAGCGCGCTGAAACAGGCGGTCGGCGAAGAGGTGCGCGGCCTGTCGTTCGAGACCTTCCGCGTCTCGACGAAGCGCGCCGACAAACGGTTTCCCTTCACCTCGATGGACGTGGATCGGGAGATCGGCGCCCACCTCTGTCGGGTGACCGGGAAACGGGTGAGCCTGAGCCGCCCCGATCTCACGGTCCGCATCGAGATTCTCGCACGCGAGGCCTACTATTCGACGCGCCGCGAAGAGGGACCGGGCGGATTGCCGGTCGGCATGAGCGGGAAGGTGGCCTGTCTGATTTCAGGCGGCATTGATTCTCCCGTCGCCGCCTATCGGATGATGAAGCGCGGCTGCAAGGCCGTCTTCGTGCACTTCCACGGGCGGCCGTACGTGTCCCGCGCGTCGGAGGAGAAAGTCCGCGAGCTCGTCGAGCACCTGACGCCCTATCAGCACCATTCCCGCCTGTACCTGGTCCCGTTCGGCGAGATTCAGCGGCAGATCGTGCTGGAGGCGCCGGCTCCCTTCCGCGTGGTCCTCTACCGGCGGATGATGCTGCGGATCGGGGAGGAGGTGGCCAGGAAGGAACGGTGCTGGGCGCTGGTGACGGGCGACAGCCTGGGCCAGGTCGCCTCCCAGACCCCGGAGAACTTGAGCGTCGTCGGCGAGGCTGCGCAACTGCCCGTCCTCCGCCCGCTGATCGGGATGGACAAGGCGGAGATCACGGAGCAGGCCCAGCGGATCGGCACCTTCGAGACCTCGATCGAGCCGGACCAGGACTGTTGCCGCCTGTTCGTGCCGCCCCATCCGGCCACGAGGGCCACGCTCGACCAGATTCGGAAGGTCGAGCGGCCCTTCGACCTCGCCGGGCTGGTCAAGCAGGGCCTGGAGCAGGCGGAGGTCGCCGAGTTCGTCTTTCCCCGTCAGTGAGCCCGCTTCTCCACCGCCCGTTGCAGCAGATGAAAGTGCTTTTCGAGCTGGCGGCGGAGCTCGAACGCCACGAGCCAGTCCGGCGCCCAGGTGTCGGCTTCCACCAGGAGTTCGAACTCCGCCCTGGTCGCGGCTGGGTCCCCGTCCGGGCTGAGCTTCCAGACCCGGTGGTATCGTTTGAAGTCCCCCGAGAGGAGCGAGGTCACCAGCCCTCCTTCCGGCAACTCACGGTTCTCGGAGACCAGCCGGCTTTCCCCGAAGAGAAAGGGATGGCCGATGGCCAGGTCCACGAGGACCAGGCCTGGACGGCGGTCCACCCGGTTCACCCGCATCGTGACGTTGAACAGGCTCGGCCAATGGTCGTAGTCGGTGAGGATGTGCTGGACGGCGGACGGCGGAGCCGGCAGGTGCAGCGTGGCCCTGGCCCGGAGACCGCCGGCCGGCTCGGACTGCACCAACAGACCTTCGGCCGGCTCTCCGGCGGCCCGGGCCAGGCTCGGAAGGACCAACAGCGCCGTTACGAGAAGCCGCGAGAGCTTCACGGAGAGCGCCGGCGTGCCGCCAAAGCGGGGAGAATCTCTTCGGCCCCCAGGGTGTTCACGACGTCCGCCGCCGTGAGCCCGCCCTTCCTGGCCACGTTCACGCCGAAGGGCACGTCCTCCAGCCCGTCCGTCGCGTGCGCGTCGGGATTGATGCTCACCTTCACCCCTTGGGCCTTCGCGTAGGAGCAGAGCCGCCAGTCCAGATCCAGCCGGTGGGGGTTCGCGTTGATCTCCACCACCTTGCCGCAGTCCCTAGCCGCGTCGAGCACGCGCGTCATGTCGATCCGGTAGCCCTCCCGCGAGAGCAGCAGCCGGCCCGTGGGGTGCCCCAGCATCGTGACGTAGGGATGGGCCAGCGCCCGGACCACACGCGCGGTCTGCTCTTCCTCCGACAGGTTGAACCGGCTGTGGACGGAGCCGATGACGAAATCGAACCGGGCCAGGACCTCGTCCGGATAGTCCATCGTCCCGTCGGGCAGGATGTCGGCCTCGATGCCTTTGAAGACGGCGATGCCGGAGACGCGCTTGCGCAGCGCCTCGATGGCCGCGTGCTGCGCGCGAACCCGGTCCTCCTTCAGGCCGTTGGCGTAAAAGGCCGACTGGCTGTGGTCAGAAATGCCGATGTAGCGATAGCCCAGGGCCTTGGCCGAGGCGACCATCTCCTCCAGACTGGCTGATCCGTCGCTGTCGGTCGTGTGGTTGTGGAACACGCCCTGGATGTCCCTTGCCTCGACCAGACGCTCCAGGCGGCCGGCTTCGGCCGCCTCGATCTCGCCCAGCCCCTCCCGCAACTCCGGCTCGATGAAGGGTAGGCCGAGCACGCGGTACAGGTCCTCCTCCGAGTCGGCCTCGGGAACCTTCTGGCCGGCCGCATCGAGGTCGAGGCTCCAGGGGACGCGGAGCCGCGCCGCCCGTTCGGCCAAGGCACGGAGATGGGCTTCGCTGCCGGTCCTGGCCATCAGGAGCTGCGGCGTGATGTCGTCCACGATCTCCACCCGCACCGGCACGCCGAGCGGGGACTTGCCCGTGATCGCGGCGCCGCTGCTTGCGAGATCGCCAATCCCTCCGACCTGCCGCAGCCCATCCAGTACGGACGCGGGGCGAGCCGCGCCGACGAGCACCTCGATCGAGCGAACCACCTCCAGACACCGCCGCAGGTCCCCGACCGCTTCCACTCGTCGAACTCCGGCGGCGTTCCGGAGCGCCTCGATGATCCGCCTGGTCTCTCCCAACGCCGTGGCGTAGAGATGCCAGCCCTGCCGCTTCTTGAGTTGGAGAATCCCCTGCTGGATCTTCTCCTGGGTTTTCTGCCCGAAACCGGGAAGACCGACCAGGCGATTCTCGACGCAGGCGTACTCCAATTCCCCCACGGTCGTGATGCCCAACTGGGTCCACAGAGTCTGAATCTTCTTAGGTCCGAGCCCGGGAATGACCGTGATCTCGACCAGGCCGGGCGGGACGGTCCGCTTCAACTCTTCGTAATAGGCCAGCCGGCCCGTTCCGACCAGCTCCGCCAGCTTCTCCGCCAGGGCCTGGCCGATCCCGGGCAGTTCCCGAATCCGCCCGGAAGCGACCAGGGCGTCCACGTCCTCGGTGAGGGTCTCGATCACCCGGGCCGCGTTGTAATAGGCCTTGCTCTTGAACGGGCTCTCGCCCTTCAGCTCCAGGAGGAGCCCGATTTCCTCAAGGACCCCGGCAATCTCGCGCTTGTCCATCAACACCCCAATGATGAACGATGAACGCGAAACGATGAATGGCGGAAAGGATACTCTCCACGCCCTCGTTCAGCGTTTATCATTCAGCATTCATCGTTGCCTTGCCGCCGATTCTACGCCCCGCTGCCATTGGCCGCAAGGGAACGGCTGTGCTAGCATGGAAAAGTGTGAAGGATGAACGATGAAGTATGGAGAGGTGGAATGAAGACCATGACGTACAGACAAGCCCTCGGACTCTCGATCGGCCTGCTCGGCCTCTGGCTCGCGGTCCCCGGCCAGGCCGAGGCGGCCCCGCCTGGCGACTCGACCCCCACGACCGAATCCACTTGCACCTTCGGCATGACCAAGGGCCAAGCCAAGCAGAGCTGCCAGGTGCCGATCCCTCCCGGCTGCCTCGTCGCCCGCGTCCCAGACACGACCAAGCCCTGGGCCAACATCTCGAAGGGGGGCAACACGAGCTGCCGGTTCAGCGAGAAGGACACGGACTGGAAGACCAAGATCACCGGCACCTGCGACCGGTGCAAGAGCAGTCAATGCTCGGCGCGGTTCGCGGTGGTCTTCGACTGCTCGGGCACCGGCGCCCCGTACCAGCCGCAATCCCGATAGGCGCCGTTCATCGGCCGGCTCGTCGCCCGGCACGGCCTGACCCATGGTCCTGACCGAGCGGATCAAGCAGGAAGCGCGGCACCTGGGGTTCGACGAGGTCGGGATCGCCCGCGTTGATGCTTCCCCCGCCTCCCCCTCCCGGCTGCCCGATCAACTGTTGGCCAGGCTCCGTGAATGGCTCCGGCGCGGCTATCACGGCGCCATGGCCTGGATGGCCCGCACTCCCGAGCGCCGGGCCGACCCTGGATTGGTCCTGCCCGGCTGTCGCTCCGTGATCGCGGTGGGTATGAACTACTATACGGGGCACCGGGCGGACGAAAGTCCCGGCCACGGACGGATCGCCCGCTACGCCTGGGGCCAGGATTACCACCGGGTGTTGGCCGGGCGGCTGGAGGAGTTGGAAGAACGGATCAAGGGGCTCGCCCCGGATGCCCGGACCCGCAGCTACGTGGACACGGGCCCGATCATGGAAAAGGCCTGGGCCCAGCAGGCCGGCCTCGGGTGGATCGGCAAACATTCCAACCTGGTCTCGCCCCGATTCGGCTCCTGGCTCCTCCTGGGGGAAGTCCTGACGACGCTGGCCCTTGAGCCGGACGAACCGGGCACGGACCTCTGCGGGTCCTGCACCCTCTGCCTCCGCGCCTGTCCGACCGGCGCCATTGCAGAACCCTACATGGTGGACGCGACCCGATGCATTTCGCACCTGACCATCGAACTGCATCGTCCGGACGACGAGATTCCCGCCGAGCTGGCGCCCAAGCTGGGGAACCGCATCTTCGGCTGCGACGACTGCCTGGACGCCTGCCCCTACAACGTCGAGGCCACGCCGACGACGGAGCCGGCCTTCCAGCCATCTCCGCTGACCCTGGCTCCCCATCTGGCGACGCTCCAGAAGCTGAGCGAGCAGGACTTCGCGTCCACGTTCCGGCACAGTGCGATCAGACGAGCCAAGCACGCCGGCCTGCTCCGCAACGTCCGGCTCTCGCTGGAAAACCTGATGCCCCGGACCGCCGGCCGCTAGCGCGCCCCGCCTGGGCCGCGCCGGAGTCGGCCCTTGAGCCTTGCCCTTCAGCCCGGCTCGCAGTACCATGAACCAACAAGGATGAAGGCTGAATTCATCGTTCGTACTTCCACCTTGTCTTGACATGCGTTCCCCAATCCTCCTCGTGATCGAAGACGAAGAGCGGATGCGCCGGCTTTTCGAGCTGGTGCTGAAGGCAGAGGGCTACGACCTGATTCTGGCCAGCACCGCGGAAGAGGGGATCCGAATCCTGGGCGAGACGCCGGGGGTCGACCTGGTCATCACCGACCTCCAGCTCGGCAGAGCCACGGGCCTGGACGTGCTCGAAGCGGCCAAGCGACTGGCGCCGGACGCGCCGGTCCTGATCATCACCGGCTTCGGCACGGTCAAGTCCGCCGTCGAGGCCATGCGCAAGGGCGCGTACGACTACATTTCGAAGCCGGTCGACAACGAGGAGCTCAAGCTGATCATCGCCCGGGCTCTTCAACTCCGGCGGCTTTCGCAGGACAACCAGGCCCTGCGGGCCGGCCTGCGCGAGCGGTTCGGGTTCGACCGGATCGTCAGCGCTTCGCAAAGGATGGCCGAGGTCAAGCGGCTGGCCATGGAGGTGGCCCGCACGGACGCCACCGTGCTGATCACCGGCGAAAGCGGGACCGGCAAGGAGCTGCTGGCCCGCGCGATCCACTACGCCAGCGCCCGCGCCGACGGGCCCCTGGTGAACGTGAACTGCGCGGGCATCCCGGAGAGCCTGCTGGAGTCCGAGCTCTTCGGCTATGAAAAGGGCGCCTTCACCGACGCCAAGAAGGCCAAGATCGGCCGGTTCCAACTGGCGGACCGGGGCACGCTGTTCCTGGACGAGATCGGGGAGATGAGCCCGACCGCGCAGGTCAAGCTCCTGCGGGTGCTGGAAGACCGGCTCGTCGAACCGCTGGGCGGGGTGCGCGGCGTCAAGGTGGACATCCGGTTCATCTGCGCCACCAACCAGGATCTGCTCGATCTGATCAAGAGGGGCCGGTTCCGCGAAGACCTCTACTATCGCCTGAACGTCTGCCCGCTGCACATCCCGGCGCTGCGCGAGCGACCGGAAGACATCCGGGCCCTGCTCGAATCGTTCCTGCAGGCGGCGGAGCGGGAGCGGGGCTCCCGCATCCGCAAGGTCTCCTCCGAGGCCCTCGCCGCGCTGCAACAGTACCCCTGGCCGGGCAACGTGCGGGAGCTGCACAACGTGGTGGAATGGCTGACCATCAGTTGCAAGGACGGGGAGATCCGGCCCGAGCACCTTCCCGCCCCCTTGCACCATTCGGGCCCGGCGGCGACCAAGGAACTGCCGTCGCTGCTCTCGCTCGGCCTGTCGGTGGACGAGTTGGAAAAGGCGATGCTGCAGGAGGCGCTGCACAAGACCGGCGGGAACGTGTCGGAAGCCAGCCGCCTGCTGAAAATCACCCGCAACACGCTGCGGTACCGGATGGCGAAATACAACCTCCAGTGAAGCGTCGTTCGTATCTCGCGTCTCGTCACGAGGTACGCCTCACGATGGACGAGCGACGGCATGGAACGGACCGGGGGCCTTCAAAAGAAGTTTTTCGTCGCTCTCTTGATCGTCGGGATCGTGCCCGGCGTCGCGGCGCTCCTGGCCACCTACCTCTACAGCACCGAGAGCCTGAAACATTCCATCGGGAACGGCTTCCAGGAGATCGCGCGCTCGACCGCCATCCGCATCGCCGCGGCGGTGGACATGGAAATCGACCGCGCCGAGCGGCTCGCGCTGGTGCCGGTCCAGATCCGGCAGGCCGTGGAGAAAGCCAACCGCCGCTTCGACGGCAAGACTGAGGCGCAGATCCGGGCCCTTCTGAAAGCCGAGCACGCCGACTGGCTGGCGGCCCGCTCGAAGGGGCTCCCGCTCCCCTTGCCCAGCACCACCACCTATCTGAACGAATGGGCCCGCGAAGTCGGCTACTACGTGCGGGTCGTGATCGCGGACAGCCGCGGAGCGCTCGTCGCGGCGTCCGATCCCAAAGCCTCCTACCTCTACGGCGACAAGGAATGGTGGCAGGAAGCCTTCGAGGAAGGCACGGCCTACGTCGGCTCCATCCAGTTCGACCTCCCGCTCAACGACTACGTCTTCGAGGTGGCCGTGCCCATTTTCGACAAGCGCCATACGGAGCCGATCGGAGCCGTCGGGCTGGTCGTCAGACGCGCCGTGCTCGTGAATACGATCCTGCCGATCCACATCGGCAAGACCGGCCACGGGATGCTCCTGGATACCGAGGGCACCCCGCTCATCTGTCCGGTGCTGCCGCCGACCGCACACCTGATCCACCAGGCCCTCCTCAATCAACTGGCCCGGGATCAACCGCTGTGGCTGGTCGCGGAGGACGACGCCCACGGCGGCCACAATTCCATCGTCGGAGCCGCCCCGGTCCAGTTCGCCCACAAGCTGAGCACGTCCAGCCTGGGAGGCGAGCGCTGGTTCTCCTTCGTCCGGCAGCAGCCGGAGGAGACCTACGCGCCGATCTATTCGCTGTTGGTGACGGTCGGGCTGATCGGGTTCGGGCTGGTCATCGTCCTGGCCTCGCTGGGCTTCGTCGTGGGGCGGCGCATCGTCGGCCCCATCCTGACGCTCCGGCGCCAAGCGGATGCCCTGCGACGCAACGTGGCGGCGCTGCCCGAGTCAGTCGACGCCTTCACGCCCCAGCCGGACCCGACTCCGGTCGAGATTCGCACCGGCGACGAGATCGAGGACCTGGCGCGGACCTTCCAGGCCATGCGGAGCGCGCTGGAAACGAGCCTGCGCACCGTCAAGGCCCAGCAGGAGGAGCTGATCCGGCGTGAAAAGCTGGCCTCGGTCGGCCAGTTGCTGGCGGCGCTGGCGCACGACCTGCGGAATCCCCTGGGCGTGATCCGCAGTTCCGCCCAACTGGTGCTCGAGACGCAGCAGTCGGACGCCGTCAAGCAGGAAGTCGCCCGGTACATCATGGACGAGGTGGACCGGCTCACGCACCGGATCAACGATTTCCTCCGCTATGCGCGGCAGAAGCCGCCGGAGCCCAAGGCCATGGCGCCGGACGCCCTTGCGGAAGCCGCCCTCTGGCAGTGGAAGGCGCAGGAAAGACCCGAGCGCATCGAGGTCCTCACCGACTTCGCCGAGCACCTCCCGTCCGTCAACGTGGATCCCCAGCAGGTGAAGGAAGCCCTCGTGAACCTGCTCATCAACGCCCGGGAAGCCATGCCGGACGGGGGCCGCCTGACGGTCTCGACCAGAAGCGACGACGGATGGATCGAGATCGAGGTGGCCGACACCGGTTGCGGCATCCCCCGGGCCAGCCTGGAGCGGATCTTCGAGCCGTTCTTCACGACCAAGGAATACGGCACCGGCCTGGGCCTGACCAACGTCAAGCGGTTGATCGAGGGCAACGGCGGCACGCTCACCGTGGACAGCGAAGAGGGGAAGGGCAGCCGGTTCCTGGTCCGATTCCCATCCGGCCGGGCCGCCGGAGCCACGGCTTGAGTTGCCCGTCGGTCAAGGCTATCATGGGGCGTTGAAGGAACCCGTCCGCGATGTTTTGGGAATCCAAGCCGAGTCGGAACAAGCCACGCCAGTGCTCCTTCTGCGGCAAGCCGGAGCCGGCCGTCAGAAGCCTCGTCGAAAGCCCGGCTCCCTACCAGTGCGAGAGCTGCCACGCCGGCGCCAGCCTGCTCATCTGCAACGAGTGCGTCAAGCTCTGCAACACGTTCCTGGCCGAGGGGGGCGGGGCCGGGCCTACCGGCGGGGGCCAACCGGCGGTGCTGCCCAAGCCGACCGAGATCAAGGCCCTCCTGGACCAGTACGTCGTGGGCCAGGATCGGGCCAAGAAGGTGCTCTCGGTCGCGGTTCACAACCACTACAAGCGGGTGTTCAGCCGATCGCGCCTGAAGGAGGTCGAACTTCAAAAGGGCAACATTTTGATGATCGGCTCGACCGGCACCGGCAAGACCCTCCTCTCTCAGACCCTCGCCCGCATCCTGCATGTTCCCTTCGCGATCGCCGACGCCACCACGCTGACGGAAGCCGGCTACGTCGGGGAGGACGTGGAGAACGTCGTGCTGAAGCTGGTCCAATCCGCGGACTTCGACGTCAAGCGGGCGGAGGCCGGCATCATCTACATCGATGAAATCGACAAGATCAGCCGGAAGTCCGAAAGCGCCTCGATCACCAGGGACGTCTCCGGCGAAGGCGTCCAGCAGGCGCTGCTCAAGCTGGTGGAGGGCACGGTCTGCAACGTGCCTCCCAAGGGCGGCCGCAAGCACCCGGAGCAGGAATACATCCAGGTCAACACCACCAACATCCTGTTCATCTGCGGGGGCGCGTTCGTGGGGCTCGACCAGATCGTGGCCCAGCGGACCACGCACCGGCAGATCGGGTTCGGATCGGGCCCGACCGCACGCGAGGCGGCCGGGCACAGCGGCCTCCTGGAGCGGACCCAGCCTGAGGACCTGCTGAAATTCGGCCTGATCCCGGAGTTCATCGGCCGGTTCCCGGTCTTGACGACGCTCGCCGATCTCGACGAGGCCGCGCTGGTCCGCGTCCTGACCGAGCCCAAGAACGCGCTGATAAAGCAATACCAGTCCCTGTTCGAGCTGGAGCAGGTGCACCTGGAATTCACCCCCGCGGCGGTCAAGGCGATCGCGCATCGCGCGGCCTCGATGAAGACCGGCGCGCGCGCCCTCCGGGCGATTCTCGAGGACGTCATGCTGGACCTCATGTACGAGGTTCCGGCGCTGAAAGGCGTCAAGGGGGTCGTCATCACGGACGACGTGATCACGGGGTTGGGGCAACCGCAAATCCTGACGTAAGACGTGAACCGTGAGGCGTGAGACGAAACCCCTTACGCCTCGCCCCTCACGAACATGGCGTCCAAAATCCTCGTAGTGGACGACGACCCCAAGTGGCTGCGGGTGGTGTCCCTCTACCTTCAGGCCCACGACTACCGGGTCGACACGGCCGTGGACGGTGAAGCGGCTCTGCGCAAGATCTCCGAGGATTGCCCGGACGTCATCGTCGCCGACATCGGCATGCCCGGCCTGGACGGGTACGAGCTCTGCAGCCAGATCCGACGGGACGCCAGGACCCGCGCCATCCCGTTCATTTTCCTCACCGCACGCGATCAGGACACGGACCGGACCAAGGCCCGGAAAATCGGCTCCGACGACTACCTGACCAAGCCCTGCCCGCTCGAGCGGCTCACCCAGAGCGTGGAGACCCTCATGGATCGCCTCCAGCTGGTGCGCAACATTCCCCTGGAACGGATCGGCCTGAGCGGCCGGCTGGAGGACGTGGACCTGTTGGACATGATCCAGGCCTTGGAGATGGAGCAGAGAACCGGTGCCCTCGTGCTCAGCCACGGCGAGCGGACCGGCACGATCTATTTTCAGGACGGCGTGATCGTGGAAGCCGACATCCGCTCCCCGAAGCGGGAGGAGCCCCTGTTCATCTTGCTCGGGTGGAAGAGCGGTCGGTTCCTGTTCCTTCCGGATGCGGTTCCGGAGCGGATGCCGATCACGGCGAGCATGGCCAACCTGCTCCTGCAAGACCTTCGAACGCTGGAGGAGCACGAGGCGGCGGCTTCGCCCCGAGAGGCTCCCGACGAAACCGGGAGCGGAGCGCAATCGGAGCTGGTTGGAAGGATTCTGAATCGTCTCGAGGCGGTCGCGGAACAGATACGCACGTCACGGACGGTCGTCGGGGAGCCCCCGCCGGCCAGCATCCGCCTGCTGGTCGCCGGCGTCCGCCGGTCCGGCAAGAGCGAGCTGATTCATGCGCTGGTCAAGGACCTGTCCTCCTCGCGATGGGCCGCCGTGGGCGTCGAGGAGCCGCAGCCCAACCACCGCATTGATGTCGGCCGGATCAGGATCTCGCCTAAAACCGTCCTGCACCTCGTCGCCGTCCGCACCGAGAAGCGGTTCTGGTCGGTCTGGGAACAGTACTTGCCCGAGGCGACCGGCCTGTTGTTGCTGGTCGATCCTGCCTCCGGGGACTCGCTGGTCCACACCCAGGCATTCCTGAAAGCCCGTGAAGCCCTGGCTCCGGACCTTCCGGTACACGCGCTCATGCCTTCCAAGGCGGCGGACAAGGCCTTTCTCCACCTGCCGGACTCGGCCATCTCCGTCGGTTCGCTGAGCGACCAGACGATGCGGCTGACGGCCCTCGACGAACTCCTTCAACAGTGGCTCGATGCCTAAGGCGGCTGGCTAACGGCCGCCAGCTAGTCGCTTTCCCCGTTACGGCGCGTCCGCCGCGCAGCGGAAGCCCAGGGTTGGCCCCCAGTAGGTCATCTCGTCCCATCCCCGATAACTGGTTCGGAGTTCCAGCGGCCCCTGGCTCCAGTCCCCCCCGCGGAAAACCCGGAAGGAGCCCCTGAGCGGCCCCTGCGGATCATGGGCCGGAGCCGTCGCGTAAAAATCGTCCGCGTACCAGTCTTTCACCCATTCCCACACGCCGCCGGTCAGATCGAAGACCCCATAAGGCGAGGCGGTTCCGGGAACCGCCCCGACCGGCCCCGTGCCGTTACCGTCCGGCTTCAGAGCCCGCTCTTTCAGCCTCACCTTGACGACGTCGAAGGAATTCCCCCAGGGGTACCGCCGCCCATCGGTACCGCGCGCCGCTTTCTCCCACTCGGCCTCGGTCGGGAGGCGCCCTCCCTTCCATTCGCAAAAGGCACGAGCCTGTGCCCACGTCACGTTCGTCACCGGGTGGTCGGCCTTCTGGGGATCGTCAAAGGCGCGCGTGTCCTTCGGCGGCGAACAGGCCCCACTCCTGACGCAGGCGCGATACCGTTCGTTGACGACTTCGTACTGGTCGATCCAGAAGGAGCTCACGTAGGTGCGATGTCTGGGTCTGGTATCGGGCAGCCCGTCTTCGGAGCCCATCAGGAATTCTCCGGCCGGAATCAACACCATGCCCGGCGGCGACGGGATCCCCTGCTGCGCCAGCCGACGCAGTTCTTCCTGCTGAGTCGTCGCCAGTTGCTGATTCACCTTGACGATCTCTCCGGAATCATCCCGCTCCTCGGCGGCCGGTTTGCGACCGGGCTCCTGCTTCTGGCCGGCCATCGCCTCCCGCCCGGAGGCCAGCGCGGGGGGGACGGCGGTCCCCGCGGGCGGCTCCGGCACCGTGACGGTCTCGATCCGCACCGTGGTCCTGGCCACCTCCCGCACCGACTGTTCCATGTCCAACGTCCGCGCCTTGCGCTTGCTCGTGCTTCTGCCAGCCAGGCCGATGGCCGTGAAGTCGAAATCCGGAATGTTGGCCAGCAGCGGAGTCGCATAACTGATGGGCACGGCGAAGGCCATGCCTTCCGGCACGATTCCGGAGGGATGGTGGAACTTGGTCGTCATGATCCCGATCACTTCGCCGAATCGGTTGAACACCGCCCCCCCGCTATTGCCCGGATTGACCGCGGCATCGATCTGGAAGACGCGACGCACCCCCTTCGTGCGAACCGCGGTCACGCGCCCGCGCGAGACCGAGACCTCGCGCAGCCCGAAAGCAAACCCGGCCGCGATGACTTCCTGATCCAGCCTCACCATGCCGGCATAGCCCAATGGTGCTTTCGACAATCCGACGGTCTCGATTTTCAGCAGGGCCAGATCCTGGTCGCGATCCGCGCTCACCAGCAAGGCCGGCGCGCGAAACTCCCCCGGCGTGACGACCGTGATCCGTTTGGCGTTGGAAACGACGTGGTAGGCGGTCAGGACGTACCCGTCTTCGTGCACGATCACGCCGCTGCCGGCCGGCTTCTCGGTCGGTCCCGGCTGACTTTCGGCGGCGCTGGCGCTGCCCGAGCCTAGCAGCAACAATAGGAACAGAGCAGTCCGTATCATTTGCCAATCGGGATCGTCACGCTGATCGCTCCTGCGTTCTGTCCCAGCCTGAGCCCCTCCCTGGGGTGGCCGGTCCGGTCCGGAGCGCCCTTCGGCTCTCCGTGACATTCCAGACACCGCCGCGTCGTGTAGAGCGGGTACATGAGTCTCAGCGCCCCGCTCTTGGCGGTAACTTCGCTGATCACCTTCTCCTTCGGATAGGCGGAGGCGGCAAATTCCTGGAGCGCCGCCCGCTCGAAGGCGTCGGGCCCGTTCGACGGATTGCGCGGAGCAAGCGCCGTCTGTTTGAGCCGTACGCCCGTCAGCTCCAGAAACCGCCCAGCCACCCGCGCACCGAAGACGGCGGGAATGAATCCCTTGAAGCCGACCCCCCGCTGGTTGATTTGGGCCTGAGCTTCCGCCACGACCTGCTTGCCGGTCGTGACGAGGACCGGAAGCAACTCCTTGGCTCGCTGCGGCACGCGCGCCGTCGCGAGGTCGCGCAGGTCGATCGTGGAACGGCTCCGGAAATCCTCGACGAGCTGCTGCTCGAACACCCCCGGAGAAAATCCCTTCTCCCCTTTGCCGGGATCGTCGAAGAGATCCTGATTTTCATTGATCACAGCGCGGCCGGATTCGAGGAGAATGGCAAGAAAGCGCGCCGTCGTTTCGAATTCGAGCACGGTCTGAAGGGCCGGACCCTGCGGCGAAAACTCCCGCTCCTTCGCACAAACGCCTTCCGCGGGGAACGCCGCCACCCACCCCACGGCCATCAGTGCCGGCAACACCCAACGCTCAACGGTCCGCATCGAGTCTGCCCTCGGCGCAACCGGATTTCGAAACGTTCGCCCGTGGCGAAGAGACGCGGCCCGCCCGCCTGCTGAACGCTCGGCAGGCGGGTAAAGCACGCTCGCAACGATGGTACTGGCGGTTCGGGGGCAAGTCAAGGCATTCGGGCACGATCAGCGGGATCGGTGGATGTCGATCACCGTATTGTCCTCGTCCAACTCGACTGTGACTGTCGCGCCTGCCTGGAAGACCGAGAGCTTGCTCCCGCTCAGCGTATCGACCGGAAACCGTTCGATTCCCTCCGGAGTCGAGAGCTTGATCTCTTCCCAATAGAGGTCCGCATAGTCCAACCTGCCGTTCACGAGGCGATGTCCGGCCGGCGGAACGCCCGCCTTGTGCGCATCTACGAGCACGTTGCCCTCGTCAACCACCAGGGTCACCTGTTCGCCCGGCTGGACTTCGTGCAGTCCCATCCGTTCGGCTTTCCCTGGGCTAATGCCGCGAAACTGCAGCCCGTTCGGCGGCTGCACGAAGATCAGGCCCGACCGAATCTTCTTCACCTTTCCGGTCATGGTCTTGTGTGTGCCGATGCCTCCATGATCGCTCTGATCGGCCAGCGCCGGAACCGCCATTGACACCATCGCCAGACTCAAGATCGAAGCCGCAAGGCGCATGACGTTCCTCCATGGCAACACGGCCGGGATGCACGACGCGCGTTCCATCCCGGCCGCGGGTTGACTCCGTCTCCCAGCTCCTCATTACTGAGCCAGTATCGGTGCGGGCACCGAGATCCCGTATTCCTGAACGGGCGTCACCATGACCGAGAAGTTGAACAGCTCGTCCGCAGCGACGTCGTTGATCCCGTGCGCCCGTCCCTGGAGCATCCTGAAGAACCGGTTCATCTCGACCTTGACGGTGCGTTGATCGCCCCGGTTCATGGCGTCACGGACGAGGTTCAGCTTCTGCAGGTAGGGATCCCAGTTCGAGGAGGGATAGTTAGTTTTGTAGAAGGCCAACGAGTTCGTGATCTCGTCGACCCAATTGCTCTGGGCCAGCGCGATGGCCGCGACCAGACACAGGGAGCAGGCACCGGCCAGGGCAATCGACAAGCGATTCAATCCGGGGCCTTTCATAGCCACCTCCTTCTTTGATCGCGTTCCGCTTCGCCCCATTGAGGCGGGCTCAGAAGCCGAGGCTGGAAATCTCGTCCTGCAGCCTCATGTCCTCGAGCGTCTGCTCATCGAAGATCTGCCGCTCGCCGTAGGGGCTCTTGGCGTCCTCCCTCCCTATGCTCTCCGGCACCTTCATCGGACGCTCCATGCCGGGACCCAGTTCGGTGTGGGACGATGCCTCCTTCTGCGGCGCGGCCTTGGTCTCAATGTTCTGTTGCGTCGCCTCCTTTTGCACTGAAGAGCCTTGCCCCGGCTGATCGGCCGCGAGGACCAGCGGAACGCTGAGCAGGGCCAGCGCGACGACGATGACGACTCCGCCTATGAGCGCATGGACTCTCATAACCACACCTCCTTCTTGAACGACGGGGTTGGGACTGCTGGTGACCGCCTGTCCAACAATGCCGTATAGCCTCCCGCCCACAGAACGTTCGATTAGGCTCCGGAAGAGTGCAGTTGTTCGACGCGGCGGGCCCCAACCTGACGGCACACCAGCAATTCGTACTCGAACCCTCGCTTGCGGAGAAGGACGACGCCCTGACGACTCAGGGCGTCGACGGCGTGGAAGATCTCGTTCCAGCTCAATTGGGGGAGTTGCCGGCTCAACTGTTCCATCGTGATGACCGAGCCGGACGGGAGCGCCTCGAGCACGAGGGTTTCGGAACGTGGTCTCTCGGAAGCCATGGCTACCCCTCAGGCAAAGCCCGGCTGCCCAGGCTTGCCTCGATCCGCCTCACCAAGCAGGCAGATCGTCAGGCCGCATGCTTCGAGCTGGATCCTGTCTGTTCGGAGCGACCGGCAGGCGCCGTTTCGTCCCCGATCGTCATCCGTCGCCCGGAGTACAGGATTTCCAGGCAGATGAAAACCAGTGACAGCAAAGCCACGAGACCTGCAACGATCCCCCAGTATCCCCACGACATGGCAATTTCTCCGGCCAGGCCGGCGTTGTTACGCTGTCTTCCGGTATGTTCCCCCGGCAGCCTCCGCCTGGCCCTCCGCCACAAAAACCGGTTCATGCTCGACGCTCGGCGTGAGCAGCCCGGCCAGGAACAGCCCGACCAACAGAGCCGACGCCGCGAACAGGAACCCGACCGGCACCTCCGGCCAGGAGCGCGGCTGCGTCATCGGCACGGTCTCTCCGGGCCTCGTCAGGGCGTCGGCTGAGGCAAGGTGATCGAAGCGATCCGCGACCTGCTCGTGGTGAATCGAGGCGATGGTAACCGCAGCCAGTTGCTCCTGAGTTCCAGCGCGGGCTTCTCGGTACCCATCCTGAACCAGCGTAAAGGCGGCGATTGCCTCCCCCATCCGCTGCTGCACCTGGCTCGCGAGCTGATCGTGGGCCAGGCTGGTCGCCACGATTTGCCACCCAAGCAGCGACTGATGAAGGCGCTGGTAGTCCTCCTCCATCCGGCCGGCGTTCAGCTCGGCGAGACGGATCATTCGCCGGTTGTAGCCCCCGTCAAGTTGGGCCGGCGACAGGAGCCCGTTTTTCACGCCTCTCGTCGTAAAGTTCACGATCGTGCGCCCCAGCACGTACTGGACCCGGATGGCATGGTCGGCCTCCAGGGAGGTCTCGTACATTCCGACCCGCTCAACCAGTTCGAACGGCGTGAACTGCACGCGCTGGCCGGTGAGCAGCGCCCGGCTCAGCGCCATCGCGGCCTTGGCCATGTCGCGCTGTTCCTGCCGCTCCAGGAGGTAATCCTCCACGATCGCCTGTCCCAGAGCCGGCTGCACCCATTGCATCGCGTCCAACGGGCTCACGAGCTGTGCGGCCGAGTCCGTCTGGGATGCGGCCGCTTCGAGGGTGCCGTTTGCGGATATGAAGATGAAGTATCCGCCGAGCACCGTTGCAAAGACGCCCACCGCGACCATCAAATCGACTGGTTCAAGCCGTCGTTTCATCGCAACCTCCTCCCTTGCCGCCCCGGCCGCCGTTTCGGCTCAGCCGAGCGCCATCACCGTGACCAGGGTTATCCCCGTCTCCGCACCCCTTCTGTGTGAGGCAAGCGCAATGCCACGCAGCTTCCCTCCAAGCTCTTGATCTTCTTCATGAGACCGCTCGATGGACAGAGTCATCCTGGTGGCTTTCCACCACCAACAGACCAAAACCACCAAGATCACCTGCCTCAAGCCGGTGCGTGCGACAACCGATACTAGAGGTGCCCCGTGTCCCGGACTCGGAAGTTTCCCCGTTCTTTGCCGTGCTCCGATCAGCACGAGACGATTGCGCAGCGCGTCTCGACAAGATCCGCATCGAGAAAGATGCAACGAGAATTGTACAGAGTCAGAATCAGCCGGACAGGGCAACTCTGTCACGGGGACAGACGGGCCACCTGTGAAGTTGTGGAGGTCACCCAGAAGGGGATCGGGCTGAAGACGGAGATGACTCTGGCCCAGGGCGATTCCATAGAGCTCGAATGTGCGCTCTCAGCCCGGCACCCGCTCCGCTGCACGCTGCAGGTGATCCATGCGGCCTACCCGCACGTGGGGGGACGGATTACCGTCATATCCCCCGACCATGAACGGCAGCTCTTCCGGTTCATCGAGGACCATGCGGCCGCCTGCTTAGGCACCTGCTGAGGGGAAGCGGCTCATGGTCTTCAGCCATTCAGACAGCTCTCGCGACTCCACCTCCCTCGTCTACCTCCTCTCCGCCATGCTGATGCTCAGCACGGTGTCGCCCGTGACCAAAGACGTGTTGAAAGAGGGCACCATCCCTCCGTTCGAGCTGGTCTGCCTGCGGCTGTTGATCGCCTTCCTGTTTCTCTTCCTGATCGCGCTGACCGGCCCGCGCCAGGAGCTGTTCGGCTTGACGTGGAAAGACGTGTTCCGGTTGACCCTGCTGGGTCTCCTGGGAGTCGGGGTGGCCTACGGATGCGCCGCCTGGGCTCTGCTGTACACCAGCGTGACCCACTACGCCCTGATCTACAGCCTCAACCCCTCCCTGACCGCCCTGTTCAGCTTTCTCATGAGAAAGGAGCGGTTGAGTCTCGCGAAGGTCTCGGGGATCCTGCTGTCGCTGGCCGGTTGCCTGCTCTCGATCCCGGAGGGGTTTCAGGACCGGGGCGTCGGGTTCGGCGATGCGCTGGTCTTCGTCTTTACGGTTTCCGCCTCAGCCTCGATCGTGCTCAGCTCCGGCATCGTGCGACGGTACGGGGCCCCCATCGCCACCACCGTCATGTTCGGCAGCAGCACGTTCATCCTCCTGTTCGGGGGCCTTGTCTGGTCGGTCCCCTACAACCTGCACCTGACGGTCAAGGACGGGTTCTGGATCCTGTACATCGGGCTGGCCACGGCCGGCGTCTTCGTTCTGCGCCACCTCTCGCTGAGGGCCCTCTCGCCGGTCACGGTCGGTGCATTCCACAACCTGGTCCCGATTTTCGGGGTCGTGCTGGCCTATCTGTTTCTGGATGAACCGGTGACGGCCCAGATGGTGCTCGGAGGGGCCACGATCCTGACCGGGGTGGAGCTGGTCAGGCGCGGCTGAACGGAGGGCCGTTATTTCAGCTCGGCGACCGTGACGCCGTCTCCGCCTTCGGACCGGTCCCCCGGCCTGAACGAGGCGACGTAGGGAGAGTGGGTCAGATACTCCCGGACGGCCGTCTTGAGGCGGCCGGTTCCGTGTCCGTGAATGATGCGGAGGAAGGGCTCGCCGTTGAGCGCCGCCCGGTCCAGCGAGGCCGTGACGGCTTCCACGGCTTCGTCGGCGGCCATGCCGCGGAGGTCCACGACGCCGGCGGCTTCGGAGTCGGCGGAGGACCCTTGCCCGTGGCGCGCCGGAGCAGGCCGCCCGCTTGACCGCTGGGGCTCCGCCCCCTTGCCGGCCAGCCCCACGAGGCCCGACGGGGCCACGGACATCTCAGTCTCGCCGATGCGGATCCGCACGCGCTTCCTCCCCTGCGGCGCCTCCAGCAACGTCCCGACCGTGCCCAGCCCGACGATCTCGACCCGATCCCCCGGACGAAGCCGCTCGACCGGCACGGTCTCGGCCGGCTTCACCAGAAGCTGGCGGGCCCGCTCCCCAATCTCCGCCAGCCGTTGTTTGGTCTCGCGAGCCCTGGCCTGCGTCCGTTCGTGCTTCAGCTCGTCCAGCGCGGCCTGCACCTGAGCACGGGCGTGCAGGAGCGTCTCCGTCAGCTTCCGCTTGGCTCCCTTCCGCTCCTCCTGCTCCGAGCGGCGCAGCCGCTCCGCGATCGCTTCCGCCTCCCGCGCGGACCGCTCCGCCTCCTCTCTGAGCGCCGCGGTCCGCTCGAGGTCCTCGTCCAGCCGCCGCTGCCGGTCGTGGAGATCCGTCAGCATCCGCTCCAGCGTCTGGTCCTCCCGCCTCAGGAGTCCGCGGGCGTGGGCCAGCAGCTCCTCGTCCATCCCGAGACGGCCGGCGATCTCGATGGCGGAGGAGCCGCCGGGCAGATTCATCAGGAGCCGGTAGGT
Organism: Nitrospirota bacterium; assembly: GCA_040757595.1. Taxonomy (NCBI): domain Bacteria; kingdom Pseudomonadati; phylum Nitrospirota; species Nitrospirota bacterium. The sequence goes on from JBFLWP010000001.1 coordinate 304,436, forward strand.
CGGAGCCAGCCGGGCGACATCGAACTCGACGCAGGCGTTCAGGAAGCCGGGCGTCGTCTGGGCCAGGACCTTGAGCCGGTTGTAGTGGGTCGTCACGATCACCTTCATCCCCAGCGAGGCCAGGCGCAGCAACAGGGCCTCCGCGAGCGCCGCCCCCTCGGCCGGGTCGGTGGAGGTGACGGGCTCGTCGAGGAGCACGAGCGCCCCGCTGCCTCCCGACGGCGCCTCTCCGGCCCCGCGAGGCCGGGACGCCGAGGCCGCGTGCTCCAGGAGCCGGATCATCTGGGTGACGTGGGCGGAGAAGCTGGAGAGGTCCCGGGTCAGGTCCTGGGCGTCCCCGATGTCCGCGTAGACCTCCGGAAAGAACGCCATGACCGAATCGGCCCCGCAGGGCACCGGCAGGCCGGCCCGCACCATGAGCGCGAACAGGCCGAGGAGCTTGAGGGTGACGGTTTTCCCGCCGGTGTTCGGTCCGGAAACGATCAATACCCGCACGGATTCGTCCAGCAGGATGTCGTTGGCGACGACCCGCTCCCTGGCCAGGACGAGCAGCGGATGACGCGCCTGCCGCAGCGCCACGCGCCCGACCCCGTTCAAGGCGACGACCCGGCCGTTGACCAGCCGGCCGAAGGCCGCTTTGGCCGCGATGCAGTCCAGCTCGGCCAGGCCTTCGGCGCCCAGCTTCAGCGCCAGCCCGTGGGCCGCCACCTGGACGGACAGGTCCGCGAGGATCCGCTTGACCTCCCGCTCCACATCCAGCTCCGCGACCTTGATCCCGTTGTTCAACTCAACCAGCTCGCGCGGCTCGAAGAAGACCGTGGCCCCGCTGGCCGAGACGTCGTGCACGATGCCGGGAATCTTCGTGCGCATTTCCGACTTGACCGGCACGACGTACCGCCCTTCCCGTTGCGCGAAGTACCGCTCCTGCAGGACCTCGGCGTAGCGGGCCGAGGCCAGGATCGCCTCCAGCCGGTGCCGCATCTGCTGCTTGAGGTCCTGCGCATGGCGGGTCAGCCGGCGCAGATCGGGCGTGGCCGACTCGCGGACGTTGCCTTCCTGATCCACGCACTGGTCGATCGCGTCCCTGAGAGACTCCAGTTGGCCCAACCCCTCCACGCCCGACGCCGCGGCGCAGAGGGCCGGGGCCTGCTCGGCCCGAGCCCGCAGGTAGCGGACGACCTGCCTCCCCACGCCCAGCAGGATCGAGAGGTCCCGCAGGTCGTGAGCCTCCAGGGACGCGCCCTTGGCCGCACGGCCCAGGGCCTCGCGCACGTCGGGGAAGGCCGGCGACGGGAACGGGTCCGTGCCCTCGCCCAGCGCCAGCATCTCCGCGGTTTCCCGGAGCCGGCTGGTCGCCGCATCGAGCCCGGCCTCCGGCGGAAGGGATCGGCACCGCTCGATCCCCATGGTGGAGCGAGCCTGGCCGGCCAGGATCTCCAAGACCCGGTCCCATTCGAGCACGCGCTCGGCCTGTCGGAATGGCGTCTGGCCATCCATGTCGCAGGCATGCTATCGGGCGCCTCGGGCACCGTCAAGCCTCGCCGACAGGACGGAAGAAGAAGAAAGGGAAAGGGAGGGAAGGGATTACCGCAGACAGACCTGGTTCCGCCCGCTCTGCTTGGCGAGATAGAGCATGCGGTCCGCCATCTGGATCAGTTCTTCCAACTCGCGTCGTCCTCCGCAAGAAGGAACCACGGTGGCGCCGCCGATGCTGATGGTGACGGGAACGGTCTCCGCCCCTCCCTCGCGCAGGAATGGGCTGACCGCCACGGCTTCCCTGACCCGCTCGGCGATGTCCCGCAACTCCTGAACGGAGGGAGAGAGCAGGATGATGAACTCCTCTCCGCCCCACCGCCCGATGACATCGGTGGGACGGAACTGCTGCAGGAGCAGGGTCCCGAGCGTCTTCAACACCTGGTCGCCGACGGCGTGCCCCCAGGAATCGTTGATCAGCTTGAAGTGGTCGATGTCCGCGAGCAGGACGCTGAGCGCGTCGGCGTCGTGGGCCGCCCGGCCGACGATCCGCTCCACCTTGTCCATCCATCCGCGGCGATTCAGCAGCCCGGTCAGGGGATCGAGCGAGGCCAAGGCCTCAAACCGATCCTTGAGCTCACGATACTCCTGCTCGCGCTGCTTCGAGTCCGTGATGTCGGTAATGGTTTCCACGGCCAGAAGCCGGCTGTCCTTCGAGCGGATCGGGGACCACTGGACCAGCAGCCACTGTCCGTTCGGCATGGGAACCTCCGAGGAGGTGGCTTTTCCGGTCCGCAGGGCCTCGAGGGCCCGGCAAAATCCGCACCGGGCCGGCTGCTTCGGGATGTGCTGATAGCAGGTCTTCCCGTCGAGCTGGCCCATCAACTGCCGGCCGCTTTGATTCTGATACCGGACCTCCCACCGATCCGTGTCGATCACCGAGATGATCGCGGGGCTGGCGTCGATCAGCTCACGAATGCTGAATCCCTGTGCCGACGTGGCGGAACTCATCGCGGATTCCCTGCCGTGTGTCGATCCTGCCGGATTGGCTGACTGCGGCGGTCACGCCGCCGGAGGTGCGCGGCAGGCTGGCCGCCGGAGCGGCCAGCCGTGCCTCTCGCCGGGAGGGCTTGCGCCTTCCGGGCGATCCATTCGGTGGGGGAGAACGGAATCATGCGCTGAGCTTCACCGTCTCGTAGGTCCGCCCGGCGTCCCGACCGGCCAGGGCCTTGCCCAGCCGCGAGCGCAGGAGCAGCCGGCGCTGGCGGATCTGCGAATCCACCACGTCGCCGCACGTGATGCACCGCCAGGCGCGCAGCCAGAGATGCCCGCTGTCGTCTTCCATGTCGATGTAATGATCTACCACCATGAGTCCCCGGCACCGTTGGCATTTCATCGCGGCATCCCCTTTCTGCGCGCGGATCGGTCGCGCGCCTGAGTCGCCCGCCTTCGCTCACCCTCCTGCCAACCGAAACAGGAGCATCGAGAGCCCCGTCAGCAGACTGGCGGCTCCCACCCCCATGAAGAGCACGATCGTGGCCGATAGGTTCATGTCGTTCACCACGGCGTCGAGCTTGCGCCCCCGCTTGCCGATTCGGCTCCTGTTCCGTGCCATACGCCCCCCGCGTTCGTTATCGGCGTCCACGGGACTTTCCTTAACCTGTCCCCCCTCAACACCCCAGCAACCGCTGTGCCAACGCGAAGACCGCGGATTTCCGCCGGCTCCCCTTCGAGCCTGGCGAGGAGCGCACCATCCCTTCCCCGGACGACTGGGCATTCCCTGCCGGCCCAGGCAGGAACGGCGCAAAGGGCAGCCCCCCGGCGCTCAGGCGCCAACCGGCTCCCTTGATTTGCGGCCATCTTCCCGTCACACTGGCGGCGGTTTTTCTCGGTTGCCGACCGTTGAGAGAGTCCCGTGAGCCTTACATCCGCAGAGTTGGCCGCCGTCCTCCGCGAAATCCGTCCGGCGTTGATCGGAGGCTGGATCCAGAAGGTCTTCCAGCCCGCACCGCACACGATCACCCTGGAAATCCGATCGTCCGGGAAGACCTTGCTCCTTCTGCTCTCCGCCGACCCGGGCACGGCCCGCCTCCACCTGCTCTCGCAGCGCCTGCCCAACCCGCCCTTTCCGCCGTCCTTCTGCCAGTTCCTGCGCGCCCAGATTCAGGGCGCCCGCATCGAGGCGATCGAGCAGGTCGGGGGGGACCGCGTCGTCCGCCTGGGCCTGACGGCCCACGCCGGGCCCCGGGCGTTGCTCGCCGAGCTGACGGGCAAGAAGTCCGATCTCCTGCTGCTGGACGCCCAGGAGCGGGTGCTTGCGACCCTCAACGAGGGCTCCGAGGAGGCAGGCGCGCTCTATCACCCGCCGGCCAGACCTCCCCACGCTACGGGCGGAGCAGACGTCGCGGAGCCTCTGCCTCAGCCCGGTCGTCCCTCTCCCTTTCCCCTGTCTCTGGCCATCGAAGAGCGGTACGGGCAGCGTGAGGAGGAGTTGACTCGTGAGCGGCTGCGCCAGGCCCGACTGGGGGAGCTGCGCAAGGCCGTCAAGAAGGCCGTCAGACGGATCGAGGCGCTCCGATCGGACCTGGACAAGGCGGAACGGTACAGGGACTATGCACGTTACGGGGAGCTGTTGAAGGCCAACCTCGGCCGGATCAAGAAGGGACAGGAGCAGATCGCCGTCGTGGACTACTTCGATCCGGCGCTCCCCGAACTGGTCATCCCGCTCGATCCGGCCAAGGGCCCGCAGGGAAACATGGACGACTGTTTCCGCAAGCACCGCAAGCACCTCTCGGCTCAACAGGAGATCCGTCCCAGGCTGGAGGCGGCGGAGAGGGAGCTGGAGCGTGTCCGGGCGGAGATGGCGGCGCTGCAGCGTGAAGAATGGACCCCATCGCCACCGGAATCGGCCCCGGCCCGACAAGATCGTTCCCGACCCATCGCCCGTCACCCATCACCCGTCACGCGTCACCCCTCCCGCTCCGGCCCCTTCCGCCGCTTCGCGTCGGCCGACGGCCTGCCCATCTACGTGGGCCGCAACGCCCGCGAGAACGAGGAGCTGACTTTCAAGTTCGCCCACAGCGACGACCTCTGGCTCCATGCCCAGGGCGCCCCCGGCTCGCACGTGGTCGTGCGGCTGGGGAAGGGCGACGCCCCGCCGCCCGAGACCCTGAAAGACGCGGCGACCCTGGCCCTGCTCTACAGCGACTTGAAAAAGAGCGGCAAAGGAGAGGTGATCTACACCAGAAGGAAATGGGTCCGGAAGGCCAAGGGACAGCCGCCCGGCACGGTGACCGTCACGCAGGAGAAGGCCGTCTTCGTCCAGCTCGATCGCACCCGATTGGACCGGCTCAAGGAAGGGCTGGGCTGAGCCGCTCTTGACACTTGCCTCGAAGGGGCCTAGCCTTGGGCCCATCCTGCGGCTTCTTCTTATTGCCGGTGAGCAGGCGCGCGCCCCTCTGAGCCGGAACCCAACCCGGCGGCTCGCCGGCTGGTGGCCAGGCGATGCCGCTCCGCGGGCAGACGGTTCTGATCACTGGCGCCTCAAGCGGGATCGGCGCGGCCACAGCGCTGGCCCTGGCCGGTAAAGGCGCCCGGCTCCTGCTGACGGCCCGCCGCGAGGACCGGCTCAAGGCCGTTGCGGAGGACGTCAGGGCCGCAGGAGGACGGGCGTCGGTCTACCCGGCCGACCTCGCCGACGCGCCGGCGGTGGCGCGCATGGCCGCCGGCGTCCGCGCGGACGCCGGCGTCCCCGACGTGCTGATCAACAATGCCGGCGCGGGCCGCTGGCTCCCCCTGCTCGAAACCTCCCCTGACGACGCGCGGCGCATGATCGAGGTGCCCTACCTCGCCGCCCTCTACGTGACGCGCGAGTTCCTCGGGGACATGGTGAAGCGGGGAAGCGGCCACCTGGTCAACGTGACCTCCCCCGCGTCTTTCCTGGCCTGGCCCAACGCCTGCGGCTACATCGCGGCGCGTCACGCCTTGCGCGGCTTTACCGAGGCCCTGCGGGCCGAGCTGCGGGGAACGGGGCTTCACGTGACGCTCGTCGTGCTCGGCAAGGTCGCCAGTTCCTACTGGACGCACAACCCCGGCAGCGAAGAGAAGGCCCCCAAGGTGGTCTCCCTGCTCGCCAGAGACCTGACGACGGACGAAGCGGCTTCCGCCATCGTCGAGGGCCTCGAACGGCGCCGGCGCCAGATCGTCAAGCCGGCCATCTACCGATTGCTGATGAGCCGCTACGTGCCGGCCTGGGTGACCGGCACGATGGCCGGATGGCCCGGCTAGGCCGTCTCGCCTCGCCTGGCGCACAGACGAAAGGAGGGGCCCATGCCCAGCTCCAGGACAACCGTCGCGCCGCCCGCTCCCACCAGCGATGAGGACCGGCGGGTCATCTTCCAACCCCTGCGATTCCGCAGCCTGGAGGTCAAGAACCGGCTGGTCCGGTCGAACGTCTCGGGGACGTTCGACGACTACAACGGGCACGGCACCAACGCGCGCCTCAACTGGGAGGAGAAGTTCGCGCGTGGCGGGGTGGGGGCGATCATCTCGTCCTTCACCCCCGTGACGGTCCGCGGGCGCATCATGACCAGCTACGCCATGATTGACCACGACGACAAGATTCCGTTCTGGCACGCGGTGGGCGAACGCGTCCACCGCCATCAGTGCAAGTTCATCCTCCAGTTGAGCCACTCCGGCCGGCAGCAGGACGTGGGCGGGGTCGAGAATCTGTACAAGAAGGCCCAGAGCTCGACCAGCCGGAAGGACTATTTCCACGGCCTCCTGAGTCAGGCCATGACCAAGCAGGATATCCGGGAGACGATCGCGCTGTTCGCGGAAGGCGCGCGGCGGGCCAGGGAGGCGGGGCTGGACGGGGTCGAGCTGCACGGGGCGAACGGCTACTTGATCACGCAGTTCCTGAGCTCCGGCATCAACGACCGGACGGACGAATACGGCGGGTCCGTCGAGAACCGGACGCGGTTCGTGATCGAGATCGTCCGGGCGATCCGCGAGCGGGTCGGGCGCGGCTTCCACCTCCAGATGAAGATCAACGCCGTGGACCACAACGACTGGCTGTACCCCTGGGAGAAGAAGGGCAATACGCTCCAGGACACGATCGAGATCTGCCAGCGGCTGGAGGACGGGGGCGACGGTGTGGACGCCTTCCACATCTCCAGCGGCAGCACCTTTCCCCACCCCCGCAACCCGCCCGGCGACTTTCCGCTCGTAGCGGCCAGACGGTGGTACGACATCATGCTGAATCAGGGCGTCCGGACCCACTTCAATTACTTCGTCTTCAACCACCGCCTGCCGGGGCTGGCCTTCCGGTGGCTGTGGCGGCGCCGTCGAGGTCCGGTGATCGAAGGGATCAACGCCGAGTACGCCAGGGAGATCAAGCGGCACGTGCAGGTGCCCGTCCTCTGCACCGGCGGGTTCCAGCACGCGTCGCGCATCGCCCAGGTCATCCGGGACGGCTGGTGCGATGCCGTCTCCATGGCGCGCCCCCTGATCGCCAACAACGACCTGCCCCGGATACTCGATCGGCAGGACGGGCCTGATCCCGGGAAGGAATGCACCTATTGCAACAAGTGCCTGCTGAACGACCTGGAGAACCCGCTCGGGTGCTACGAGCTGTCCCGGTACGACGGGGCCACCTTCGAAGAACGATACCGGAACATGATGGACAGCGTGATGTCGGTCTTCTCCCCGCCGACCTTTACGGCCATGCCGCGCCAAACCGGAGGGGGCGCCCCCTCCCCCGACCGATGAGACTCCCTCCCGGAAAGACCGCGAAACGGCGGGCCCCGAAAGGAGAACGAACCATGGGACAGGATGATCCGCTGACACCCGTTGAACTCGAGATGCGTAAGAAGCAGCGGTGGCGTCGGTTGGCGGTGCTCGCGTTGGTCCTCGTCGCCGCGTATCTGTTCAGGCAGAACGGGTTCTGCTGAAAATCCCCCTCTGGCGTGCTTTTCCGGAGGACTTGGCATATCCTTCGGAGGACGCAACGTCCGCCAGCAGGAGGGGGAGCATGCGGAAGGATTGTGGCCGGGTCGCCGACTCGATCGGGAGGGCGAGGCTGACGGGATTCGCGGAGCTGGCCGGCTTGGCGTCGTGTCTGGCCTTGACCGTGGCCGTGGGGATCCCGGTGGCTCACGCCGACGCCCCGATTGACACCCTGTTCGACCAGATGAAGCAGCAGGCGAAGGGGAATCCCTACCTCGAAGACCGCATCCACGACGTCCTGCACGAGTTGGCCAAGGAGTTGAAGGAGGAGCGTCTCCAGACGCAGCTCCGCAACACGACCCCCCTCGAATTGCTGCGCGGCATCGAGCGGACCGAGAAGGGCGACCACATCCTCGCGGTGGACTACGGGATCGACTGGGAGGGGATGGACTTCACTCCCTACCTCGGCGCCAACCTGGAAGCGGCCGGGCGCGGCGTGAAGATCACGCGCATCTTCATCGTCGCGGGCAAAGCGCCCAAGCGCGGGCTCTGCCACGTGATGAGCCGCATGCAGCAGGCGGGCATCACGGTCCTGGTCGCGAGCAAAGACGACCTGACCGGACGTCGCGAGTACGAAGAGTCCAAGGCCGCCCGCGTCATCTTCCACTACCGGAACAAGTATGCGGTGCTCATGATCGAGACCACCCCGCTCCCCGACCTGAGGCTGGGCGATCCCTATCTCCTGGACGTGACCTGGAGCATGCCCAAGGTCTCTGAGTCGATCAAATACGTGGACTGGCTCATGGACAAGAAGCGGTCCGTCCCCTTCACTCCGGCTATCTGCAAGTGAATTGCGGCGCTCAGGCGTCCGGAACGTCCTGGCCGGGCACGATCTCCACCGCCCCGTCCGCCTGGATGTAGACCTCGTTCCCGTTGAGCCCGTCCTCCAAGGCGTCCTCCCAGAGACGCGCCGGGAAGCCGTCCCCGGCCGGGTCGGTCCCGAAGTAGAGCGGGTTGGCGCTGACCGCATAGACGAGGCCTCCGCCCGTCCGCTCGCTCTGGTACAGGATCACGGGCACGGAGTCCTGCGCAAACACGTCATCCGGCGAGGCGGGCAGGGTGGCCAGGACCCGGTGGAGGGTCACGTGGGTGACCCGGCCGGTCAAGGGATCGGCGTAAGACACCATCAGAAGCCCGTTGGGCAGGATCTGGATGTCGGCGGTCGAACCGAGCAGAAACGCGTCCGGATCGGGAACGGATTGGCAGGCATACAGTGAGGGAGTGGGCTGCAGGAGGACCAGAAGCAGAATGAGGAGCAGCAGGAAGTGCATGGCACACCTCCTGGGTGGCTATCCCCGGCCTCACCACTCAGGTTTCGAGTGACGCATAGTCCCTTCCATCGCCAGTCAATTCATCGCCCCGGTGACGATGCTCACCAGCCAGAGCAGCGTAGTGGCGGCCTCGATGAGCAGCACCATGATGACGGGTAAAGAAGACATCCCGCGTTTCCTTTAATTTGCGCGTCGGCCAGACCCGATTCCGTTCAGGCTCCGCTGGCCTCACGTCTCTTCTATCGGCTCGCAAGGGTTTCCCCTTGAGCAACACCAGTGCCGGCACTCCTCCGGCGTAAATCTCAAGATTCATCCCGACAGATTCTGAACGGATACAGGCAGTTCTTGCCCGTTGTTAGGTAGAGACGGTGACGCAAGGACGGGCGGGGTGGGCGGCGACAGGCCCCGTTCAGCGTCCTTCCTGTCCCTTCGTCAGCCGAGGCACACCCTCATTCCCCGACCCGCACCAGCAACCCTTTTTCCTTGCAGACGTTGAACGTGTAGTGGAACAGGGCGACCATGATCGTCAGGTAGAGGAGGTTCAGGCCGAAGGCCCAGACCAGGTGGGTGGCCGGCAGCGTGCCCTGGGTGAGCACCAACCGCATCCCTTCGAACACATGGGCGGCGGGGTTGGCCCAGGCCATTGCCTGGAGCCAGGAAGGCAGCACGTCGAGCGGATAGAACACGCAGGAGATCGGCTGGAAGAGGAACACCATCCCCCAGGCCAGCACCTCCGCCTCCTGCCCGAACCGCATGATCAGCGAGGTGGTCAGGACGCCGATGATCCAGCCGGCCACGAGCAGGTTCAGCACGAAGGGGATGAGGGACAGGCCGATGACGAGCACGTTGTAGGAATAGAACAGGAGCGCGGAGAGCGCCATCACGACCGAGACTGCCACGACCTTGAAGACGCTCATCACCATGGTGGCCGCCAGGAACTCGCCCGGCGTGAGCGGACTCGCGAAGAGGTTCATGAGGTTCCTGGCCCAGATCTCCTCCAAAAACGAGATCGTGATCCCCTGCTGCGCGCGGAAGAGCACGTCCCAGAGGATCAGGGCGCCGAGGAAGAAGGTCACCACGCCGGGGAGCTGCCCCTGGAACTTCATCAGGTAGACCGTGATGAAGCCCCAGACGACCAGGTCCAGGAAGGGCCAGTAGAAGATCTCCATCAGCCGGGGCAGGCTGCGGCGGTAGAGGTACAGGTGGCGGGCGACGAGCGCGTTGATCCGGTGCACTTTCATTCAACAACTCCGGCAAGAGGTTCGAGGTACGAGGCGCGAGGGATGTCCGAGTTTTTCCTCCTCGATCCTCGATCCCAGTGCCCCGAGCCTGCTGCTACCGTTCACGTGCCAATTTCAGAAACACTTCTTCCAAATCCCTCTGCCCGAACCGTTCCATGACCGCCTGCGCCGTGCCCTCGGCGACGATCTTCCCCCGCTGGAGGAAGATGATCCGGTCCGACATCTCCTCCATCTCCCGCATGTTGTGGGAGGTGTAGAGGATGCTGAGGCTGCCCGACCGGCGCACGTCCTTCAGGAAGGCCCGGATCTTGTGCGCGATGTCCGGGTCGAGGCTGGCCGTCGGCTCGTCCAGGAACAGGATTTTCGGCTCGGTCAGGATCGCCTTGGCCAGGGTCAGCCGCGTCATCTGGCCGGAAGAGAGCCGCCTCGTGACCTTGTGCCGGAACTCCTCCATCTCCAGCTTCTTGACCACCTCGTCAATGCGCCGCGGAACCTCGGTGAGCCCGTAGAGCTTCGCCACCACCCGCAGGTTCTCTTCCACGGTGAGCGAGAAGGGCATCGAGATGTAGGTGGAGGAGAAATTCACCTGGCTCAGGATCTCCTCCCGGTGGGCGGCCAGGTCCTTGCCGAACACCCGGATGGTCCCCGCCGTGGGCGTGATGAGCCCCAGGAGCATCTGGATCGTGGTCGTCTTCCCCGCCCCGTTGGGCCCGAGCAGGCCGAGGATCTCCCCCTGCCGGATTTCGAACGAGATCCCGTCCACGGCGGTGAAGTCGCCGAACCGCTTGGTCAGATTTTGGACTTGGACGACGGGAAACGGCATAAGAAGTTATCGGTTGTCAGTGTTCAGCTTCTTGATGAGCGTGGCAAGCATCTGCTTCACCTCCTCTGCCTGCCCGGCAAGCTGCCTGTGGTCTGTTCTTAGTTAAACAGAAACTCCCCGATCTTCTCCGGCAGGTGGCAGGTCTCGCAGCGTTTGCTGAGCACCTTGCCCTCGTAGGTCGTCTTGTTGTCGTGGCACCGGAAGCAGTCGGCCAGCGACGAGGCCCGCAACCTGGAGCCTTCCGGGTGCTCCGGCTCGTAGGCCTTGGTGTCCACCGCCACGTGGCCGCGCGGGATGACGATCGGATAGCCCTTGATCGGCTGCTCGTGCACCACCCGCGCGTGGCAGGTCGTGCAGCCCTCCCCCCGGCCCCGCTTGGCGAAGGCCTCCATGTGCTTCCGGTGGCTCATGACCAGGCCCACGTCCTTCACGGGCGGCGGAAGGTCGCGGGGGGCCACTTCCGAGACGCGCAGGATCTCCCGGTGGCAACCCAGGCACACCTCGGAGTGGACGGTCGCCTGGAGGTTGTGCGGATCGGTGGGGGTGCCGAAGAGATAGACCGCCACGTCCTTGAGCCCCGCGACGGCCTTGTCGCGGACGAACCCCTCCACCCCGGGCCTCACGTGGCAGTCCACGCAGGTGACCTCCTTGTGGGACGACCTGGTCCAGCTCTCGTAGGAGGGGCGGATGTTGTGGCAGCTCGCGCAGAACTTGGGATGGTCCGTGACCGACACCGCAGCCGGGGCCAGGATCAGCGCGCCGGCGAAGATCGCCATGAGGACGCTGGCCTTGGGAGCACTGATCATGCCGGCGGGGTCTTGGGGAAGTGACGGACGATGACGTCGCGAACGGCCGTGATGTCGTCCGGATGCAGGCAGGGCACGCCGAGGTCCACCGGCTTGTTGGATACGACCGCCAGCAGGCCGTCCGGCGCAACCGGCACTTCGCCGAACTGGTCCCGCAGCACGACGATCTTGGGATAGCCCTCGCTCTTCCAGCCCTCCGCGATGATCAGGTCCACGGACGCCGCGTCCAGGAACCGGTCCCGGAGCTCCTCCACCTTGATCTGCTCGGACACGTCCGAGAACATCGCCAGGCTGCCCTTGGAGAGCACGAGCACGGAGCTGGCTCCGGCGCGCTTGTGCCGCCAACTGTCCTTCCCCTCCGTGTCCAGGTCGAACCCGTGGCCCGCGTGCTTGATCGTGGCCACGCGGTAGCCGGCCTGCACGAGCTCGGGGATCAACCGTTCGATCAACGTGGTCTTGCCGCTGTTCGAGCGGCCGACGAAGCAGAGGATGGGAATGGGAGCCGGCATGGTTATAAACCTGTCATTCTTCTCAATACCTGCTGAGGACGTGGACGGTGACCGTGTCGCCCGGATTCAGCCGCTCGACGGCCTCCGGCACGTCGATCAGGCAGTTGGCCTTCACCATCGAAGTCAGGATGCCGGACCCCTGGTCGCCCGTCGTGCGGACGGTCAGAACGTCGCCCTCCTTCTTCAGGATGCCCCGCAGGAAGTGGCGCCGGTCGTTCCGCTTCGAGAATTTTTCCTGGAAGGCCGCCTGCATGACCGGGCGGCCGTAGCTGCGGTGTCCGGACATCTTGAGCATGGCCGGCCGCACCAGCATCTCGAACGTGACCATCGAGGAGACCGGATTGCCCGGCAGGCCGAAGGCCAGCTTGCCCTGGATCTTCCCGAAGGCCAGCGGCTGTCCTGGCCGGATCGCGAGCTTCCAGAAGTTCATCTCGGCGCCCAGCTCCTTGAAGACCGCCTTGGTGAAGTCGTAGTCGCCCATCGAGACGCCGCCGGAGAGCACGAGGATGTCGGCGTTCAGCCCGTGCGCGATCTTTTCTTTCAACGCCGCCGGCTGGTCCTTGGCGATGCCGAGCAGGATCGGGATGCCGCCCGCCTCCTGCACGGCCGCAGCGAGCCCGTAGCTGTTCGAGTTGACGATCTTGTCTTCGTCGAGCCGCTCGTCCAGGTCGGCCAGCTCGTCGCCGGTGGAGAGGATCGCCACCCGGGGCCGCTGGTGGGCCACCACGAAGGATTTGGCCAGGATGGCCAGCATCCCCACCTCGGCCGGCCGGAGCTGGGTGCCTTTGGCGATGATGCAGTCGCCCTTGCGGACGTCCTCCCCCTGGGGCCGGATGTTCGCGCCCCGCTCCACCTCCTTGAAGACCTTCACCGACTCGGGGGTGCACTCGGTGTCCTCGACCTTGATTACGGTGTCGGCGCCCTTGGGGACCGGCGCGCCGGTCATGATCCGGATCGCCTGGCCCGGCCCGACCGTCTTGGCGGCCATCTTGCCGGCCGGCACGTCCTCGATGACCGTGAGGACCTTCGGCTTGGTGATCGCGTGCTCCTGCCGGATGTCCTCCCAGCGGACCGCGAAGCCGTCCATGGCGGAGTTGTCCCAGGGCGGATTGTCCCGCGGGGCGATCACATCCTCGCCCAGCACCCGGCCGATCGCTTCCATCAGCCCGACCTTTTCCAGGCCCAGCACCGGCGTGGCGGCCAGGACCGTCTTCTGTGCGTCCTGTAACGGCGTCAAGTCTTGCATATAAATTCCCCGGCTAGGGGCGCGAGAGGCTAGAGGCAATGGGGGAAGCCGACCCCTTTCCTCAACCTCTCGCCCATTGCCTCGTGCCTCGCGCCTGTCACAGGCTCAGTTCCGTTTCGGCGCGATTTTCAGGAGCGACCCGCTCTTCTTGCAGAAGGCCTCGACCTTGTTCGCGATCTCGTGGTAGGCGTCGGCGGTGGGCGTGTCCGAGTAGAACATCGCGAAGGGCTCTCCCGCGTCGCACTGGGTGACCACCTCCGGGTCCAGCGGGATGCGGCCCAGGAACGGCACGCCCATGTCCAGCGCGGAGGCCTCGCCGCCGCCCTTCCGGAATACCTCGATGTGCTTCCCGCAATGGGGGCAATCCAGCCCGCTCATGTTCTCCACGATCCCGATGATCGGAATCTCGCTGTCCTTGGCGAACGTGACGGACTTGCGCGAGTCCAGCAGCGCCACCTCCTGCGGGGTCGTCACGATCACGCAGCCGCTCACGTTCCCGATCAGGTCGATGGTCGTCACCGACTCGTTCCCGGTCCCCGGAGGCAGGTCGATGAGCAGGAAGTCCAGGTCCTGCCATTCCACCCCGCCCAGGAGCTGGTTGATGAACTCGTACTTGTAAGCGTCGCGCCAGATGATCGGATCGTCGGAGTTCTGGAGCAAAAAAGACATCGAGGCGATCTTGAGGTTGTAGGTCTGGAACGGGATGATCCCGCCCGAGGTGCTGATCTTGAGCTTCTGCCCCTCCGCCCCGACCATCTTCGGGATGTTGGGCCCGTGGATGTCCATGTCGCAGATACCGACCTCGTGGCCTTTGAGCGCCAGGCTCACGGCGAGGTTGGTGGTGACCGTGCTCTTCCCCACCCCGCCCTTGTTGCTCATGACGAGCACCTTGTACTGGATGCGCTCCATGCGCTTGGCGACCAGCCAGCGGCTGTGCCCTTCCTTGTCCTTTTGGCAGGTCTCGGTCTCGTCGCAGATCGCGCAGGCCCACAGGTAGGTGCAGACGTCCCCGCTGCCGGAGCCCGGTTGCTGGATGATGTTCAGTTCCTTCGCCACGTCAAACTCCCCGTGATCGGTGATAGGTGATCGGTGCGCAGCGACGAACGAAGCAGAGGCCTTGCTCTTTGGTCTTGCCACCCATCACTCATCACCCATGACCCTTCACCGCCTTCATTTTCTCCACCGTATGCTCCAGCACCGGCAGGACGACCGCCAGGTTCTCCTTGGCACCCCTGGGACTGCCAGGCAGGTTGACGATCAGCGTCTCGCCCCGGATGCCGGCGGTCCCGCGGGAGAGCATGGCCGTCCGGACCTTCTTCAGGCTCTCCTGCCGCATCGCCTCCCCGATGCCAGGGACCTCCTTCTCGATCACGTCGCGCGTCGCCTCCGGCGCCCAGTCGGTGGGACGGACGCCCGTGCCGCCCACCGTCAGGATCACGTCCGGCCGGAGCTCCCCGCACCAGTGGACCAGCCCGTTCCGGATCTCCTTCCGGTCGTCCGGAACCACCCGGTAAGCCAGCACCTCGCCGGGCAGGTCGCGGACCATCTGCTCCAGCACTTCGCGCTCCTGGTCGGGCTCGGCGCCGGTCGCGATCTTGCTGCTGACCACGAGGACCGCCACCCGGATCATCGGGAAGCCGACACCGAGTCAGCGCCGCCGGCCGCCGGTCTGCACGCCCACATACTCGCTCTCGCCGGCCACCGCCGGCTGGGCTACGACCGACCGGGCGACGCTCGCGGCCGTCGCCGCCGCCCCGCCCTCGGCCGGCGCGGTCGCCCGGGTCTTCTTCTTGCTGAAGAAACCGGCGCTCACGATCCCGACTTCATAGAAGACGTACATCGGGAGCGCCATCAGACACTGGTTGAAGGGGTCCGGCGTCGGAGTCAGGATCGCGGCGACCAGGAACGCTCCCAGGAAGGCCCATTTCCGGTAGCGCTTGAGGAACGGCGCATCCACCCACCCCAGCTTGGCCATCAACGTGATGGCCAGCGGGACCTCGAAGATCAGCCCGAAGATCAGCAGGAACCAGAGGGCAAAGCCGACGTATTGCGCGATCGAGAGCTGCGGGATGAACCCGGCGTTGACCCCGTAGGAGATCAGGAAATTCAGCGCGAACGGCAGGACGAAGAAAAACGAGAACAGGATCCCGGCGTAGAACGCCGCCGTGCTGATCAGCACGAACGGCCCGACGAACCGCCGCTCGTGCACGTGGAGCCCCGGCACCACGAACTGCCAGGTCTCCCACAACACGTACGGAGTCGAAAGGACCAGCGCGAAGAGGCCGGCCACCTTGACGTTCTGCCACAGGGCCTCGGCCGGAGCCAGGAAGACGAACGGGATCAACGGCAGGTCGGTCGGCTCCCAGGCTAGTTGGCCCGGGATGAACATGTTCTGGAGGGGCACCCGGAGCCACTGCACCAGCTCGTCGGCGAAGAAGAACGTCCCGACGAAGACCAGCCCCACGACCACGACCGCCCGGGTGAGCCGGACCTGGAGCTCCACGAGGTGCTCCATGACCGGCATCTTCTTGTCCTCGAGGGGCGTGAAGACCGAATCCTGGAGCCACTTCTTGATCTTCGAGGTGTCCATCGGCGCGACAGCGATCAGCCTTCAGCCTTGAGCAATCAGAACCTCTGCGGCTGAATGCTGACGGCTCCCGGTTATTTCGGATTCACCGCCACGAACAGGTTGTTGCCCTGCCGGCTGAGCAGGAGGACCGCCATCTCTTCCTTTTTGATCTTGGCCGCGGCCTTCTGATAGTCCTCCAGGCTCTTGATCACCTCGTGGTTGATCTCCTGGATCACGTCGCCCCGCTGGAGGCCGGCCGCTTCCGCCGGGGTCCCCGGCTCCACCTGGCTGATCACCACGCCCGAGACCTTGCCCGGCACGTTCAACTGGCTTTGCGTCTCCGGCGTCAGCGGCTGGACGCGCAAGGCCGCCAACACGTTGTCCGGGGGCTTCACCTGCGGCTCCGAGGGAGCCGGCGCCGCCGGCTCGCGGCGCGCGAGCATCTCGTCGGAGGGCCGCTCGGCGATCTTGACCGTGACGATCTGTTCCTGGCCGCTGCGCAGCACCTTCACCTTCGCGTCGCGGCCGACCGTCGTGCGCGCGACCATGTTCCGGAGCTGGCTGACGTTCTGGACCTCGCGGTCGTTGAACCCGATGATCACGTCGCCCCGCTTGAGGCCGGCGGTGAACGACGGGCCGTTCTCGTTCACGTCGCTGACGAGCACGCCCTTGCGCTGCTCGGGAATCTTGAAGGACTTGGCCAGCGCGGGCGTGATCTCCTGGATCGCGATCCCCATCCACCCGCGGACGACCTTGCCGGACTTGATCAGGCTGTCGGCGATGTCCAGCGCGATGCTGCTGGGAATCGCGAAGCCGATGCCCTCGGAGCCGCCCGTCCGGGAGAAGATCGCGGTGTTGATCCCGAGCAGCTCGCCGTTCATGTTGACGAGCGCGCCGCCGGAGTTGCCCGGGTTGATCGCCGCGTCCGTCTGGATGAAGTCCTCGTAATCCGTGATCCCCACGTTGCCGCGGCCCAGCGCGCTGATGATGCCCAGGGTCACGGTCGAGCTCAGGCCGAACGGGCTTCCGACCGCCAGCACCAGGTCGCCGACCTGCACCTTCTCGTAGTCGGCCCACTTGAGCGACGGCAGGTTCTGCGCCTCGATCTTGACGACCGCGAGATCGGTCTTCGGGTCCGTGCCCACGACCTTGGCGGGGAACTCGCGCTTATCGCTCAGCGTCACCGTGATCTGGCTCGCGTTTTCGACGACGTGGTTGTTGGTGACGATGTAGCCCTGCGCGTCGATGATGACGCCGGAGCCGGCGCTCTGCTCAGGGCGGCCGGGCGGGCCGGGCATCGGCGGCGGAATGGGCGGCTCCATGCCGGGCGGCTCCTCACCCGGAGGTCCGCCGCCGGGCGGCTCCCCGAACGGCCCCGGCGGCAGCGGCCGGCGCCGCGGCCCGCCTTCCCGTCGCCCTTCCCCGCCGGTCACCGCGATGTTCACGACCGCAGGCGTGACCTTCTTGACGATCTCCGAAAAGCCCTGGGCCAGCGACGGGGGCACTGCGGCGTCCCCGACCGACGGCAGCAGGCCGCAGGACGCAGCCACCAGCCCCACCCCCAGGACGCCCGCCAGCCAGACCGACAGCCAGCCGTTCCGACCCCATCGCCCTTCGTCACCTCGCTCGCGCGTCAGCATAATCAGGCCCTCAATAATTCAAGTCTTTTCCCCGTCCCGTCCGCCGGTTCCATCCCGGCCGTGGGGCCATTCTACACCAACCCGCGAGCCGCCTTCAAAGACAAAAACTCCCTGTCGGCGCGGCAATCGCGGGGCCGACAGGGAATCGAACGGACGCGGCTCAGTAAAGGGATGGGCGGCTCCTCAGCTCCGCAGAGCCGCCATCTCTGCGTCGCGCTTGACGAGCCAGGCCTGTTGGAGGTTCAGCACCAGGCGCTTGACCGCCTCGTGCATCGCGATGATCCGGAGCGTATGGGGAGCGCCTTCGTAGGTCGGCGGCCACCAGCGCCAGTTGGGCTCCAGAGGCCGTTTCCAGATGACCGGATACCAGAGGTTGACGTCCGGCACGGTGGGCCGATCCAGCGTGGCCCAGCCCCGCCCCTCCGCATGCAGCAGGGAGCGGCCGGCCTTCACGTCCACCAGCGCGACCTCGACCAGCGACCAGTTGTCGCGCCGCAGACCCGGCACGACTTGGCTTGTCCACATCACGGCGACGTAGATCGGATACTCCACCTCGGTGCTGGAGACCACGGCGACGACCAGATAGTCCAGCCCGTGCTTCTTCCCCAACGCCGAGAACTGGGCGGCCTCTCCGTCCGGCCTGAGGCCCTCCGCCGGCACGATCCTGTCGATGCGGATCGCCGTGACCTTCGAGACCTCCGCCTGCAGTTGCTCCGCCATCTGGTTCAGCGCCTCGTCGGGTAGGCGGGGGGCCGCATCGGGCGCAGTCGTGTCCGCGATCAGCACCAGGCCCGCGTGGATCGGCCGTTGCTCGGGCAGCGCCGACTCGGGCAGGGACTCGGCCAGCGCCTGCTGGCCCATGTAGGCTTCCATCCGGCTGGGGGGAACCGTGGACGCGCATGCGGCCAGGAGCGCCGTTCCCGCCAGCAGGCTGACGGACCGTGCGAGGGAACCGATCGGAGACATGACGTACCTCCCGCTCTGGAGAGAACTTTTGCTCATTATCCCTTGCTTATCTCGTTGACGCAAGGGCGCCGGAGGCTTCGCGCCCGGATCCGGCTTGCAATCCTCTCCCCGGCGGGGTAGGCTGGCGCCCACTTGTCGCCACCCGCTCTCAGCGGAGGCCCGGAGCCTGCGTGACCACCTCTGGCCCGATCACCCTCTCCGTCGTCATCCCGGCCTACAACGAGTCAGCCCGTATCGCCCCGTATCTCGCCGGCATCACGGCCTATTTCTCACGCCGGCACGTCCCTTACGAAGTCCTCGTCGTGGACGACGGGAGCACGGACGGGACCGCCTCACTGGTCGAGAAATTCGGGACCGACGAGCCGGCCGTGCGGGTCATCCGCCTCGCCCGGAACAGCGGCAAGGGGTGCGCCGTCCGGACCGGCATGCTCCAAGCCCGAGGGGCGCTGCGCCTGATGGCCGACGCGGACGGAGCCACGCCGATTCAGGAATGGGAACGGCTGGAGGCCGCCATCCGCGACGGGGCGGACCTGGCCATCGGCTCGCGCCCCCTGGCCTATCGCGACCCCCGCTACACGGTCCTGGTCCGCCGGCACCGCTCCCTGCTTGGGAACCTGTTCAACCGGGTCGTGCAGCGGCTGGGCGTTCCCGGCATCGCCGACACGCAATGCGGGTTCAAGCTGTTCCGGGCGGCCGTGGCCCAGGCTCTCTTCTCCGTGGCCCGGATCGACGGCTACGGGTTCGACCTGGAGCTGCTCTACGTCGCCCAACGGCGGGGATACAGGATCGCGGAGGTGCCGATCAACTGGGCCGACCAGCCCGGCTCCAAGGTCCGGGTCCTGCGCGACGGGCTGCGGATGTTCCGCGAACTGCTGGCGGTGCGGCGGAACTACGCACGAGGTCTGTACAACCACCCCCGGGCCTAGCTACCTAATCTCTAACCGCGTTGGATGCACGCTGCATTTGACCGAATCTAGGTTTTCAGATAGGCTAGGTTGCCACAAGGATGTCTGATCGCCATGCCGAAGGTGCTACATCCTCATATCACCAGTGATCCGGCTGTCTGTGGCGGCAGCCCGTGCATTACAGGGACTCGGTTCACCGTCCGGGCCGTGGTGATCTATATCCTGCAGCACGGGAATACCCCCGAAGAACTTCGTGTGACCTTTCCCCATCTCAGCCTTGCGGCGATTCACGATGCACTCTCCTACTACTATGACCACCGGGACGAGATCGATCGGGAAATCGCCGAACACGAATCCCTCGATCCAACGATCGACGTCAAGCCCTGAAGACAGCCCCCGCTCATACACGCATCCGGTGAAGCTCTACCTCGACGAATCTGTCTCGACTGTGCTGGCCTCGTTCCTCTCACAACAAGGAGTGGACTGTCAGACGGCGCAGCAGGCTGGTCGCCTCGGCGCCTCTGATGAAGACCAGCTTCGTCACGCGACCCGGACTGGCCGTGCAATCTTGACCCATGACACGCGGGATTTCCTACGACTCGCCCGGGAGTGGGGCCAAGCCGGCCGTTCCCACAGCGGCATTATCTTGTCCCATCAGGTTCCGTACCGGGTCCTCGTGAAGCGGCTCCATTCCTTTTTGTCAACCTACCAAGGCGCCGATCTCACCGATCAAGTCCTGTGGCTCCCACCGCCGTAAGAGCCACAGCGAACCTGATTCCCTAGCCTTTTCGGGTGGATCAGCTATTGCCCCCTATTTCTCAGAGTCCGCACAGGCGGACCCAGGTCAAGCAGATAAACCACGTCATGCGCAGGATTCCGCCGCGCATCGGCAGCAGCCGCGCTTGCCTGTCTTTGGCGTTTTGCTGAACCCTGTTTGAATCGGATGGCCGCTAACTAATGAATATACTGACCGGTATATCCCGCTCCCGCTAGACTGGGATCGATTGCGCGATTCTCATATGTTTCGACGGCTTGTCAAGGATATCCACAGCGCAGGGCTGGCGTGCTATACAGACCGGCATAGTGCCTTTTAAGTCCATTGGTGTAGATCCTCGAGGCACTGACATCTACGGGGACAGGTCCAACGAGCGACCTGTCCCCGTCACCGTTTCTTTAGCCTCGGATTGACGGCCGGGTGGAACGGATGCGCGCTGAGGGCCGCGACATGGCGTGAAACTGCCTGTCGAGAGCAGGACCCGGTGCCGCACCCCGTTCTGTTATTCCGATGAGGGGTGCGGCCAACAGGAGGGCCGCAACCGGCAGCCCAGCGCCAACGCATCATGGCGCCACCGAATGCGCGCGCCGTTCGTCACCCGGCCAACCTACCTCCTCGATTCATTTCCGCCGGACAAAGATCGTGACCTTCGGATCTCCGTAGACCTCCCGCCAAGCCGGCTCCTGTGCCAGGGTGTCGTCGAGGAGGGTATTGCGCCCGACGATGGCCCAGTCCACGCCGTACTTGTCCAGCACCCGCAGTTCCGGCGGGTCCCAGGCCGTGAGCGCGACATAGTCGTAGAAGATCCACCGGTCGCCGATCCGCCAGGCCGGCATCCGCCCGTCAATGAAGATCTTCTCCTCCGGCAGCCACCAGAGGAGGAACCCGCCCAGCCCGTAATCGTTGTAGAGTTTCGTCCCGACCTGCTCCCGATGGCCCTTGATCCATTGCACCGCCTCGATCGGATAGTCGGTCGTCTTGAAATAGGCCTCCGGCTCCAAGCCTGCCAGCAGCACCCGCTCCAGATGGTCCGGTCCCAAAGAGGCGATGACGAGCGCCGCCGCCACCGTCGCGGCCAGGAGCCACCGCTTCTGCGCGCGAGGTTCACCGATGCGCGCCGAGACCCGCCTGGCCGCCTCGCCGAGCAACTCGGCCCAGAGCGGCACGCTCAGCAGGAGGAAGAACAGGAGGTTCCGCCAGTGACGCAGCGAGAGCGCGAGAAAGACGAGCAGGACCGTCCAGCGCAGGGGCTCGATCCGGCGATAGAGCCCCGCGACCGCCAGCCCCAGCGCGATCAAATACCCCACGTACGTCGCCCCGGCCCGGTTGCCCAACGAGACCGGCTGCCACTCGTGCAGGGTCTGGATCATCAGCTTGTCCGTCAAGGAGCTGAAGATCTCCCCGTGCAGCCGCCAGCCGTAGGGGTTGACCAACGTCGCAGCTGAGGCCGCCACGAGCACGAGCGCAAGATGTGCGATCTGGGGCCAGGTCAAGGCCGGCTCGTCCAAACGGGAGGCCAGCGCAGGCCAGCGGACGAGCAGGAGCTGCACGATCACCGCCGCGACGACGAACAGACCCAGGACGAACAGACCGGCGGTGAACCCCCCGTGCAGATTCGCCCACAGGAGGAACAGCGGCGGAAGGCCCCAGAGGGACGAAACCCGCCCGGCGCGATACAAGTCGAAGCACCGCAACGTCACCGCCAGCCCGAGCAGGGTCACCAACTGGGTCCTGGTGCCGAGGAACGGGAGAGCGACCCAGAGGGCCCCGGACACGGCCAGCAGCCGGCTCGTGCTTCCAGCCCTCGCCTGCCCGGCGCTCACCAGGAACGCGGCGGCGGTCACCGAGGCAAAGAAGAGGATGACGCCCAGGGACCCGGCCTGCCCCAGCCCCCCGTACAACCACCCGATCAGGGCGTCCGTCCCCCAGGCATGGTTCACCCAGGGCCAGTCCGGCATGGTGTGGGAGTAGGGATCGGTGGCCGGCACCCTCAGCCCCTGCTCCAGCAGATCGAGGCCGTTCCGCAGGTGCCAGCCGAAGTCCGGCTCCACGGGCGGCTGCAAGGCGAGATTCAGGACGAAGACCAGGAGAAAGATATCGAGGGTTAGGGGCGATGAGTGATGAGTGACGGGTGATGGGTGATGGGTATTGTCTTCGGATCTCACAGACGGTTGTTCCCGCTCAAACCTTATTCACCCGCTGCCCTTCCACACCTACTCACTCGTCACGCGTCACCGATCACGCGCCCTCCTGGGCGCCTGACCAGCAGGTTGCCCAGCACGAGCCAATCCACGTCCGTTCGGAGGAAACAGCGGACGGCTTCCTCCGGCGTGCAGACGATCGGCTCGTTGACGTTGAAGGAGGTGTTCAGGAGCACGGGGACGCCGGTCAGCCGGTCGAAGGCCTCGAGCAACTTCCGGTACTTGGGGTTCGCCGTCCGATCCACGGTTTGGACGCGGGACGTTCCGTCCGCGTGGACCACGGCGGGGATGATGCCCTTGGCCGAGGGGCGCACCGGACAGGTGAACAGCATGAAGGGGGACGGCTCCGGGAGGTCGAAATACTCCGTCGCCCGTTCCTCCAGCACGGAGGGGGCGAAGGGCCGGAAGGGCTCCCGCAGCTTCACCTTGCTGTTGATGAGCTCCCGCATGTCCTCCCGCCGCGGATCGGCCAGCAGGCTCCGGTTGCCGAGGGCCCTGGGACCCCATTCCATACGATCCTGGAACCAGAAGACCAGGCGCCCCCGGGCCAACTCCGTCGCGACCCGGACGCACAAATCCTCGTCCGGCAGCGTCTCCCAGGTCAGCCCGGCCTGGGCGAGGGTCCGCCGGTACTCGGCTTCGCCGAACCGGGGCCCGAGGTAGGTCTGGGTCATGACCTCGCGCCGGGCGAGGGTTCCGCGCCGGGCGGACAGCCAGAGCGCCGCGCCGAGCGCCGCGCCCGCATCCCCGGCCGCCGGCGGAACATAGATTTCGCGGAATTCCGACTCCCGGCGCAGCCGGCTGTTCGCCACGCAGTTGAAGGCCACCCCTCCGGCCAGACAGAGACGGTCCACCTTCGTCAGGCGGTGCAGGTGGCGCGCCAGGTGGAGCAACGTCTCTTCGAGCACGAGCTGGGCGCTGGCCGCCAGATCGCGATGCCGCTGGGTGATCTCCTCCCCCGGCTTCCGGTTCGGCCCCAGCAGGCGGACGAGGTCCGGCAGGAAGACGCCGACCCGGGCCAGGTGGAAATCGAACAGCCGGACGTTCAGGGAAAACCCGCCGTCCGGCTCCAGCCGCAGGATGTGCTCGCGGAGGAGCGGCGCGAGCGTCGGCTCGCCGTAAGCCGCCAGCCCCATCACGATATATTCGTCCTGATCCGGGACAAAGCCGAGGAAGGCCGTGACGGCCGCGTAGAACTGGCCGAGCGAGTGGGGCAGGGCGATCCGCGAGAGGACCTTGATGGAGCTCCCCTCCCCCACCCCCAGCATCGCCGTGTGGGCCTCGGAGGCCCCGTCCACGACCAGGATCGCGGCCCGTTCGAACGGCGAGACGAGAAAGCTGCTGGCGGCGTGGCAAAGGTGATGGTCCAGAAAGACCGGCTGGGCCCGAACGGGCCCGAGGGCGGCGGCCAGCTTGCGCGAGAGCAGGGCCAATTCGGCCCACTCGCGGCCCAACCGTTCGACTCCCCTCGTCCCCTTCACCCGGAAGAGCGTCGGCGAGCGCAGCATGGCGGTCAGGGCCAGGGCGGCGCGGCGGCCGATCATCCAATACTTCCAGGGGACCGCGATCGCATCCACCTGGTCCAGCCGGATGCCGGCCTCCTCTACACAGTATCGGATCGCGTGGAGCGGGAGCGCGGTGACGTGCTTGATGCGGACGAACCGTTCCTCTTCGGCCGCGGCCAGGATGCGCCCGTCCTGAACCAGGGCCGCTGCCGCATCGCGCATGTTCAGGAGCCCGAGGACGCGCATGGCCGCCTAGGATAAACGAGCGGCCCGACTGGGGCAAGCTTCGCGCCGGTTGCAATTGCCACCCGATTCCGGTACGGTGGCTGGCGTGCGGCACGCGTTCCACCCCTCTCAACGTTGCACCGTCGCCGAATCATGAGCAACCTCCGGATCACCCATCAGGGTCGCATCCCGCTGCGATGCGGCCTCGCGGGGCTCGCACCCGTGCTGCTGATCGCGCTGCTGACCGGATGCGACAAGGCCAAGGGGGTCTTCATGCGCGCCACCCTGCCGGACATGGGGCCGCCGATCCCCATGTCGGTCAGGATTGACTTCGATCCTTCGCTGGTCAAGGCTCGCGACCAGTTCACCAACGCCTGCAACGCCCCCCAGGAGATGCGCATCGGGGAAGAGCTCGAATCGGTGCTGATCCAGGCCGCCTATCAGAACTTCAAGGCCGTCTATACCGGCGGCAAGGTCCCGGCCGGCGTGAAGCCTGACGTCGAGGTGTACCTGACGCTCCAGCAGGCGGGGCTCAAGATTCAGACGGACGGCATTTACGACCGCCTGCCCACCGACCTGACCCTCGAGGTGTTGGCCCTCTTCAAGGACTCCTCCGGCAAGGTGCTGCTCGAACAGCCGATCAAGGCGAACCGGCAGGAGAAGCTGATCCTGGAACCAACTCAGCACCGGTGCGCCTACCTCGGGTCGGAAAAATTTCTCCACGATGCAGCCGTCGGCCTCGCCGTCCAGTTCGTCCAGCACGCGCGCAACCTCCTCGCACCCGACGCGGCCTACGCCCAGGCCGCCGGACCGCCGGGCGAGCCGGCTCCCCCGGTCCAACCCGCCCCTGCGATCCAGGCCGCGCCTGCGCCAGTCCCGCCACAGGCCGGCCCGGCCGGCCTCACCTTCAAGGCGACGGTCCTGGATGAGAACAACAACGCCGTGCTGGAGAGCGGCGAACGGGTCAAGGTCCGCGTGGACCTGATCAACGCCGGCCAAGCGCCAGCCCAGAACGTCTCCGTTTCCTTGAGCGGCTCCCCCGCGATCCTTTCGCAATTCCCGGCCACGAGCCTGCCGATCGGGACGCTCCAGCCCGGCGAATCACGCTCCGTGGAGTTTCCCGCGACGCTCCCCCCCTCGGCCGGAGAATTGCGGGGCGAGCTGCAGGTGTCCCTCGCCGCAGCCGGCGCAGTCGCGGCCCCGGTCCAGACTGTGGCCGTCACGGTCAGGCCGGCAGGAACGCGCGCGTCGGCCGGCCCGCAGGCAGCCCGCTCCTATGAAGACGTGGATCGGGTGCCGGCCTCCTCGGGGCTCCAGCGGCCCCAGACGCACTTGGTCGCCATCGGCCTGGGGAGCTACCGCGACCAGCAGATCCCGGCCCGCAAATACGCCGCGCGGGACGCCGAACTCGTTGCCTCGTATTTTCAGTCCCTGGGCGGCGTGTCGGCCTCGAACGTACGGGTGCTCCAGGATCGGAAGGCGCTGCGAGCGGACATCGAGGAGACGCTGATGGACTGGCTGCCGCCCCGCCTGACCGGCGAGTCGGTCGTGATCGTGTACTTCGCAGGCCACGCCAAGGTCGACGTCTCAGGCGAGACCTACCTGGTGCCGTACGAAGGAAGCGGCACCTCGGCGGCGCGGCTTTACCCGGTCAAGGACCTCCAGGACACGCTCGGCAAGCTGAAGGCGCGGCACGCCCTGCTCATCTTCGACGGATCCGTGACGCGGCTCGGAAAGGACGCGAAGGCGAAAGGCAAGTGGCCCAAGTGGGCCGGCGGCAACGGCAACCTGGTCGAGCTGATCGGGACGACCGGCACACA
This sequence comes from Nitrospirota bacterium, assembly GCA_040757595.1. Lineage (NCBI taxonomy): Bacteria > Pseudomonadati > Nitrospirota > Nitrospirota bacterium. Next base: position 330,417 of record JBFLWP010000001.1, read on the forward strand.
GCCGGGGCTCGAGCCGGAGCAGCTCAAGCACGGGCTGTTCACGTACCATCTCCTGCGCGGGCTTGCGGGCGAGGCCGACGCGAATCGCGACGGAGACGTGACGCTGGGCGAGTTGGCCTCGTTCCTCCGCCAAGCCGTTCCGACTTCAGCCAAGGGCGACTTCGGCCAGGACCAGCGCCCGCAGATCTTGCCGCCGCTGACCGCTTCCAGCAAAGCCGCCGGACTCACCTTGACGAGAACCGCCCGCTAGCCGACCCGCGTGGGCCGGTTTTCGGCGGCCAGCCGAGGCAAAAGAAAAGGCGGAGGGGGACGCCCCTCCGCCTCTCCGATTCCGCAAAGCCCTGGCGGCGCTTAGTCGCCGCTCTTGCAGAAGCTCCGCTCGTAGTTGATGATCGTCCAGGCCTCTTCTTCGTTGATCGCGGCCGGAATCAGCGGCACCATGCCGGTCCCCGGGCTGCCGTTCTTGATCACCCAGAAGAGCTCGCCGTCCTTCCGCTTCTTGTGGAACTTGCAGTTCGTGAAGTTCCGCGGGCTGGGGTTCAAGATCTGGCCGGCCGGGCCGTCGCCCTTGCCTTCCTTGCCGTGGCAGTTGAAGCAGGTGCCCTTCCCCTCGAACAGGGCCTTGCCCTTGGCGACGTTCTCCGGCGTCGCGGGAACCGGGTTCTTCATCGCCTTGGCCTCGGCGATCTTGTCGGCCGGAACCCGGGGCTTCAGCGGGTCCCGCTCCTCCGCCACCGCCGCGGTGGCCGCCACGAACATCAGCGCGGTCAAGAGACCGATTGACCTCGAAACATACCGCATCACAGCTCCTCCTTTGTTTGGATCAAGGTTGCGAGAAAATAAAGACGGGTAACCCCCGCTAAAGCGGCAGGAATATAGCAACCGCTTCTCGGGCTTGTCAAGAAAATTTGAGCCCTTTCAGCCGCTTCTCCGCCAGCGACAGAGGCTTTCCCTGTGCGGTCGGCCAGGGGCTGCCGGGCTCCGTTCACAGGCGGCGAAGGACCCCCTCCAGCACGGCCCCGACCGACGCGGCGCGCCTCTCCGCCTCCGCGACGACCAGCTCGTGTCCCTGCTGTTGGCTCAACGGGGCCCCGGCCCGGTTGGTCAGCAGCGCCAGCCCCAGGACCCGGAGGCCCAGGGCGCGCGCCACGATCACTTCCGGCACGACGGACATGCTGACCGCGTGGGCCCCCAACCGGGCCAGCATGGCCGCTTCCGCAGCCGTTTCATAGCTCGGCCCCGTGACGGCCGCCAGAATCCCGCGACGGACGGGCAGGCCGGCGGCCCTGGCCGCGCCCTCGGCCTGGCCCAGAAGGTCCGGATCGTAGGCCCGCGCCATCTCGACGAATTGAAATCCGGCGCCGGCCAGGGGATTGTCGCCCATCAGGTTCAGGTGATCCTCGATGAGCAGGAGCGTCCCCGGCTGTGCGTCGTCCAGCGCTCCGGCCGCGCAGGTCACGATCAACGTCTTGACGCCGAGCCCGGCCAGGACGCGGACCGGCCGCGTGACCGTCTCCAGGGAATGGCCTTCATAGCGGTGGACGCGTCCCTGCAGGATCGCCACGCGGGGACCGCAGCGGTCCGTCAGGACCAACCGGCCCGCGTGTCCGGCCGCGGAACAGGCGGCGAATCCCGGAATCTCCGTGTAGGGAATTGTGGCGAGAATGGGGAGTTGATCGGCGAAACGACCGAGGCCGGAGCCGAGAATGACGCCGACCGTGGGAAGCGCCGGGAGGCGGGAGCGGAGGGAGTCGATCGCCTGTTGCGTCAGAGAGGAAGGAGAGCCGTCACCCGTCATGGACGTTTGATCACGATGTCGCGGGCGACTTTGCCGCTGGGACCGAACGGTCCGACCGGCTTGCCGTTCAGCTCCACGCGGACGCCCCCGGCGTTGCCGAGCGTGAGCGTGAACCGGTCCGCGGCCTTCCACCGGGCCCGTTCCCCCGGCCGGAGCAGGGCCTCGTGCGGGCTGGCTCCGTCCACCTGCACCACGACCCAACTGAGCTCCAGCGCTTCAATATCCAAGGTCAGCCCGTCCCGGGACGCGTCCCCTTCCAAGGGAAGCCCGAGCAACGGCTCGTTCGGCGCGCTGGTCATCGGCAGGGAGGCGGCCGGCTCGCTCGGCTGGCTCCCCTGGGTCTGGGGCGCCACCGCAGGCGCCGTCTCTGACGGCGCCGGTGCTGGCTGAGCCGGGGCGGGCCGGCTTGGGACCGCCAGCTTCTTGCCGGTCTGCTCCGGTTCCCCGCTCTGGCGACCGGGGGACACGGCGGCCTGCTCACGCCCCAGGAGCAACACCAGCGCGAGCAGGGCGACGGCGACGGCGGCGATGACCACCTTGCGATTGGCCTTCTTGCGCCGCTCGTCTTCCTCCTGCCGGACCCGCAGTTGCTCCAGCTCGGACTGCTTCTCGTAGAACGTCCCCGCCGATTCCACGAACCGGCGCATGGCGTCCTCCTCGTCCAGACCCAGGGACCGGGCATAGGACCGCACGAATCCCTTGGCGAAGACCTGATCGGGCAGCTTGGAGAAGTTGCCCTCCTCCAGGGCTCGCAGGAAATCGGGGTTGATGCGGGTCTTCGAGGCCACCTCGTCGAGGGTGAGCCCCTTGGTCTCGCGCACCTGTTTGAAGAAGTCGCCGACTGATTCCATGATGCCTCGCTACGGCTTCAGCCGCCGGAGCCACTTCTCGGCGTCAGCGGCAAACTGCCCGCCCTTGTCCAGAGCCGTCACCTGCCTCAACGACTCGCGGGCCTTCTCGTTGCTCCCGAGCCGGTAGTACGCGATGCCCAACTGGAGGTGAAGCTGGGCCGGCTGGACGTTGGGCGGTCTGACCTGCAGCGCGTCCTCGAAGGCTTGCGCCGCGCCCTGCATGTCGCCTTCACGCGCCAGCGCCTGCCCCAGGTTGTACAGGGCCACATCGGGCGTCGGGTACAGCGGATTGTCGAGCGCGCGGCGGTACTCCTTGATCGCCTCCTGCCACCGGTCCTGACTGGCCAGCACCACGCCCAGATAGGTGTGGGCCTCCGAATAATCGGGGTCGATCCGGATGACTTCCCGAAACTCCCGCTCGGCCGGCCCATATTTCCGCTGATTGGCCAGGATGTGTCCGATGTAGTAGTGCGCGTCCCGATGGTTCGGGTTCTCCTGGACGGCCTTCTGGAACGAGACGTAGGCCTGCTGGCGGTCGGCCTCCAGGCTCGCGAACCCCTCCCGATAATAACCGTCCGCCTTCTTGATCTGCTCTTCGGTGGCGCCGCAGCCGGCCCCCGTGCCGAGCAGCACGGTCGCACAGGCTCCCAGGAGCCCGACGGGCCAGCCGGAACGCCGGAGCACGCGCCTGTTCACGACAGGTCCTCGAAATGGGTCAACCGCTTGAACTCGCGGAACCGTCCTTGGATCTCTTTGTAATCGAGGGACCGCAGCCGGTCAAGACTGAAGGCCTCAACCGTGAACGAGGCCATGACGCTGCCGAAGATGATCGCCTGGCGGATCGCCGCGTCCGACAGGTTCCCCGTCGCCGCCAGGTAGCCCATGAAGCCGCCCGCGAACGTGTCCCCCGCGCCGGTCGGGTCCCGCACTTCCTCCAGCGGGAAGGCCGGGGCCCCGAAGGTGTACGTGCGGTTGAAGTGCAACACCCCGTACTCACCGCGCTTGACGACGAGGTGCTTGGGCCCGCGGGCCAGGACGTCCCTGGCCACCTTGACCAGGTTCGGCTGGCCGCCGAGCGCCCGGGCCTCCCCGTCGTTGATGATCAGCACGTCCACCTCTGCCAGCGTGCGCCACAGCGCGTCCCGCTTGCCCTCGATCCAGAAATTCATCGTGTCGCAGGCCACGAGCTTGGGCCGGTTGACCTGGCGCAGCACGTCGAGCTGCAGTTCCGGATCGATGTTGCCGAGGAACAGCAGGTCCGGCGACCGGTACCGGTCCGGAATCCTGGGCCGGAACGTCTCGAACACGTTCAGGTGCGTCTCGAGGGTGTGGGCCTCGTTCAGTTGGTGCGTGTACTCGCCCTTCCAACGGAACGTCCGTCCCGGCCGCCGCTCGAGCCCGGCCAGATCCACGCCGCGGCTCTTGAGGAACGCGAGATGCTGCTCCGGAAAGTCTTCCCCCACGACCGCAATGAGGTTCACACCCGTAAAGTAGCTGGCCGCGGTCGCGAAATAGGTCGCCGACCCGCCCAGGACTTCGTTTCCCACCCCGAACGGCGTCCGGACCGTATCCAGCGCCACCGACCCGACGACGAGCAACTCTCCCATTTCCCACAGCCCTTTCGTTACGCGTTGTCTGTGAAGTGTGATGGGTGATCGGTGATGGGTTGACTCTTTTCACACTTCATACGTCACGCATCACCCGTCGCCCATCACGTCTTTTTGAGATACCGGCCGATCAGCAGGTCCAGCCGCTTCCGCGCTTCCCGTGGAATCCGGTTCGGGGCGGTCAGGACGGCCTTCGCGAGCGCCGTCCCGCAGAGGCAGGTCCGCGGCTCGGCCGCGACCGGAAGCGCGGCCCGGATCACGCGCTTGGCCAGCGCCACGTTCTTGTGCAAGGTGGCCAGGATCGCCTCGACCGTCACCGATTCTTCGCTCTCGTGCCAGCAGTCGTAGTCCGTGGCCAGCGCCATCGTGGCGTAGCACAGCTCCGCTTCGCGGGCCAGCTTGGCCTCCGGCATGTTGGTCATCCCGATCACGTCCACGCCCCACTGCCGGTAGAACAGCGACTCGCCGCGGCTCGAAAACTGCGGGCCTTCGATGCAGAGGTACACGCCCCTGTGGTGGACCGTCGCGCCGGTTTCCTGCGCGGCTTTGCGCAGGGCCTCGGCGAGCCTGCCGCAGACCGGATCCGCGAACGCGACGTGCGCCACGACGCCCCGGTCGAAAAACGTGCCGGCGCGGCGCTTGGTGAGGTCCACGAACTGGTCCGGCAGCAGCACGTCGCCGGGCCGCACCGTCTCCTTCATGCTGCCGACCGCGCTCACGGAGATGACGCGCGTCACGCCCAGCGACTTGAGCGCGTAGACGTTCGCGCGGTAATTGATCTCGCTGGGGCTGAACCGGTGGCCGCGGCCGTGCCGCGAGAGGAACGCCACCTTCACGCCGTCGATCGTGCCGAGCACGAGCGCGTCCGAGGGGCGCCCGAACGGCGTGCTGAGCCGGACCTCCTTCACCTGTTCCAGCCCCTCCATTTCGTAGAGGCCGCTCCCGCCGATGATCCCGATGTCCGCCTGCGGTTTCTTCGTGCTCGTCTTCCTTGCCATTGTTTCCCTTCTCTCCTTTACCGACCGTCCGTGCCGGTCGCCGCCGGCCCGGCTCCGGACCTGACCGAGGCCGCCAGCTCCGAAAGGAACCGCTCGACCAGTTCCAATAGCCTGGCCGCAACCTGCTCCGGCGACTCCCGCTCTTCGATCCTCACCCAGACCAGACCCGGCTCCTTGCGGAACCAGGTGAGCTGCCGTTTGGCGAAATGTCTGGTGTCCCGCTTGAGCCGCCGCACCGCCTCCTCGTAGGAGTACTCGCCGGCCAGATAGCCGGCGATCTGCCGGTAGCCCAACCCCTTCATGGAGCCCAAGTGCCGTCCGTAGCCCCGGTCGAGCAGCCGCCCCGTCTCTTCCACCAGTCCCTTGGCTAACTGCTCCTCCACCCGGGCTTCGATACGGCGATAGAGGCTGGCCCGCTCCCGGGTCAGGCCGAGGAGCAGGGGCGAGAAGGGTCGCTCGCCAAACGAATGGGCGCGATGGGCTTCCGAGAGCGGACGGCCCGAGAGGTGGTGAACCTCCAGCGCCCGGATGATCTTCACCTGGTCGCGCGGATGCAGCCGGCCGGCCGATTCCGGATCCACGCGAGCCAGCTCCCGATGGAGCGACTCCGGCCCCTCCGCCCGCGCCGTTTCCATCAGCCTCGCCCGCAGGCTCCAATCTGCCACGGGGCCGTCCCACAACCCCCGAAGGAGGGTGCGAATGTACAGCCCCGTCCCCCCGACCACCAGCGGAACCCGGCCCTCCTCGTAGAGCCGCTCGATCTCCGCGAGCGCCCGGCGTCGAAACAGGCCGGCGTTGAACGGTTCGTCCGGCTCCACGAGATCGATCAGCCGGTGCGGGATCCCCCGACGCTCGTCGAGGCTCGGCTTGTCCATCCCGATGTCCATCCCGCGATAGACCTGGCGGGAGTCCGCGGTCAGCACCTCGGTGCCCAGCGCCTGCGCGAGCAGGACGCCGATCCGGCTCTTGCCCACCGCCGTCGGTCCGGCAATGACCACGACGGGCTTGAGCTCCGTCGTGAGCCGTGAGACGCGAGACGTGAACAGGCCGCCGGTCATGTTTGCTCTCTCTTCCGTTTCACGTTTTGCGTTTCACGTCTAACGCCCAAAGATACGGGCCAATTCCTCTTCCGGCAGGCGCAGCGCAATCCTCCGCCCGTGGGGACAGGTCATCGGAAGCCCTTCCCCGACCCATTCCTCGATCAGCCGCCTGCTCTCCGCCAGCTCCATTCCCCGCCCGGCCCTGACCGCCCCGTGGCAGGCGAGCGAGGCCAGGACCGGGCGGACCCGCGCGTCGAGCGAGGAGGTCGAGCTCCACTCGGAAAGATCCTCGAGCAGGTCCTGCACGAGGGAGCCGTAGTCGAGGTGTCCCAGCAGGGCCGGCACCGCCCGGATCACGAAGGCCGAAGTCCCGAAGGGTTCGATGGCCAGCCCCAGCTTCTCCAGATCGGCCAGATGCCGCTGCAGCAACGAGGCCCGGTCGGGCGGCAGCTCGATGGGCTCGGAAATCAACAGCGGCTGCGACGCCACGGTCTGGCTGGTCCAGGCCCGCCAAAGCCGCTCGAACAGCACCCGCTCGTGCGCCGTGTGCTGGTCTATGACCTGCAACTCCGGACCGACCTGCGCGATCAGGAACGTGCGGGCAATTTGCCCGAGGGGGACCACCTCCCAACCGAACGCACCCGACGGTCCGGCCGCATAAGGGACCGCGGCTTCACTGGCCGTCCCGGCATGCCCCGCTCCATCCTTGGACGGCTCCGGCTGCCCGTGCGTGAGGTGCAGGCGGGCCTGTTCTCCGCCGACGGCGGTCCATTGATGATACGGTGCAGGGCTGGGCCGGCGGGACGTCTCACCCCACGAAACGGGCTCGGTCCCCGGCCCGGCCGGCTCCGTCTGCGGACCGCCCAGCGCGGAGTGGACGGCCTGCCGCACGACCTGATGGACCAGGTCCTGGTCGGCAAACCGGACTTCCCGCTTGGCCGGGTGCACGTTCACATCCACGCGCCCCGGGTCTACCTCCAGAAAAAGGACGTAGCGGGGATGCCGCCCCTTGGCTAGCGCCGCTCCGTAGCCGTCATAGATTGCGTGGGCCACGGTCGGATTTTTGACCGCCCGCCGGTTGACGAAGAGATCCTGCGGCGTCCGCGCCGCGCGCGTCTGGTTCGGATCAACGGCGAGGCCTTCGAGCCTGACTCCCGCCCGTTCGCCTCTGATTTCCAGGAACTGCTTGAGCGCCCCGGCCCCATAGACCTGCAACGCCCGGTCCTTCCAGGAGGCCGCGGCGGCATATTCCGACACGTCCTGGCCGTTGTGCCGGAGGCGCACGTGCACGAGCGGCCAGGCCAGGGCCGCCTGCTGGACCGCCTGGCAGATGTGGGAGAACTCGGTCGCCTTCGACTTGAGGAACTTCTTGCGGGCCGGCGTGTTGTAAAACAGGTCGGCCACCTCGATCTGGGTGCCCGGCGCCGCCGCGGCCTCCTCCACCTTCGTCACGACGCCGCCCGTCGCGACGAGCCTGGTCCCGATCGAATCCTGCCGGCGGGCCGTGACCAGGTTGATGTTCGACACGGCGGCGATGCTGGGCAGGGCCTCGCCCCGGAACCCCAGGGTCGTGATCGCCCAGAGGTCCCGCTCCGACCGCAGCTTGCTCGTCGCATGGCGCTGGAAGGCCAGTCGGGCGTCGTCCTTCGTCATCCCCTCGCCGTCGTCCGTCACCCGGATCACGCCCAGGCCGCTGTCCGTCACCTCGACCGTGATCTTGGCGGCGCCCGCGTCGAGGCTGTTGTCGATCAACTCCCGGACGACCGCGGCGGGACGCTCGACGACTTCGCCCGCGGCGATCCGACCCGCGACGTCGGCCGGCAGGACATGAATCTTGCCGGGGCCGCCGGTCACGTGAGGAACCTCCGCGAGCCAGTCCGACGAGACGGGAACGGGGGGCGGAAGCGTCGCGGGACCGCCCTGTCTGGGAACCACCCCGCGGCGGAGAGACGGGGCGTGCGCCTGAGGCCGTTCATTTCAACTCGGCCAGCTTGTTCTTGGCCAACTTGGCTTCGTTGGAGGAGGAAAATTCTTCGATCACGCGCTTGAGATAGGTGCGCGCCTTCAGGACGTCCCCGGTCTCCGCCGAGAGCAGTCCGAGCTTGAACAGGGCCGAGGCCGCCTTTTCGCTGCGCGGATAGTCCTGAGCCACCTTCTCGAAGGCCTGCGTCGCGCGGCCCGGCTCCTTCATGTTGTAATACGATTCCCCGATCCAGTAGTGGGCGTTCGGCGCCAGCGAGGTGGACGGAAAATCTTTCAGGAACCGCTCGAATCCGGCGATGGCCAGCTCGTACCGGCCCGTCAGGTAGTCGTTGTAAGCCAGGTTGTACGCATTGGTCGGGCTGAGCCCCGGCGTGCCGGGCAGCGGCAGCTTCGGCTCGAGAGGCGGCACCTTCGCCGGCCTGGACTGGCGCGCCACGTCGGTGCCCGGCTCCGGTTTCGTCTGCGTCTCGGGTTTCGCCAGCATCGCCGGTGACGTTCCCTGGAGCTGGGCCAGACGGGCCTCCAGATCCCGGACCCGGTCCGACAGATCCCCGATTCGCCGCTGTAACTCCTCGTCCCTGCCGTCCGGCTCCTTGGCCGCGGCGGGCTTGCCCCCCAACTTGCTCGCCTTCGCCTCGAGCGCCTCGATCCTGGTCCGGAGCTCTTCCTGCCGCCTGCGGTCCTGCTCCTGGCTCTTGGTTACGGCCCGCAGGTCGTCCCGCACCTCCATGAAGTCGGCGTGTTTGGCGCAAGCACCAGGGCCGAGCGCGGCGAGGCCCGCCGCGAGCAGGATCCAGCGATGGGAGAATCGGACGGTCTGCATCTGATTCATCGCCCCTGCTTGATCTGCGCCAGCTTGTCCAGCGCCTTGTTGGCTTCGGGGCTCTTGGGATAAGCGTCCACGACCTGCCGGAGCACCGAGGAGGCCCGCTTCTTGTCCTTGAGGGCCAGGTAGGTGATCCCCTTCTTCAGCAGCGCGGCCGGAACCTTTTCGCTGGCCGGATAGCGGTGCACGACCTGATCGAAGGCTTCGATCGCCCGCTCGAAGTCCTTTTGCCCATAATAGCACTCCCCGACCCAGTATTGGGCGTTGGGAGCCAGGTCGGAGGTCGGGTACCGCTGCAGGAACTCCGAGAAGCCTTCTAGCGCGCCGGCCAGGTTGCCCTGCTTGTACTGTTGGAGATGCCGGTCGTAGACCTCCCGCTGGCCGGGCTGGGCTTCGCTCCCGGCGACCGGTGCGGCCGCCTCGCCCTTGGCCGGGCCGGGCTCGTCTGGCGAAGGCGCCTGGACCGGAACGGACGCGGAACCGGCGGGGACCGCATCCGAGGCTTCCGCTTGGCCCCCCACATGGCTCTGGGGGGCGGCGGCCGGCTGATGCGGCTGGTCCCCCTTCCGCCCGGCCGGTCCGTTGTGGCCGCGCTCCGGCTTTGCGCCCTTGCGGGACCGGATAGCGCGCAGTTCCTCGATCTCCTGGCTGAGCGACTGGACATGGGCCGACACCTGGCTGAGCTGACGCTCCTGCTCCTCCGCCTGCGCGACGAACTTGCCCCCCATGGCCTCCAGGGTCTTGGCCACCGAGCCGACGCTGCGATTCACCTCGGCGAGGTGCGCGGTGGTGGCCTTGGCATCCGCTTCGATCTTGACCGCCAGCGCATCGGTCCGTTTGGATAACGAGGCCTCCAGCTCGTTGACCCGCTCGTTGCCCCGCTTCTCCCGTCGGTCCATCTCGTCGGCCAAGCCGGTCAAGGCCTGCTTGAACTCTTTGAGCGCCTGGCCCAACTGCGTCAGTTGCTGGGCCGTCTGGCGCTCCTGCGCCTTTTTCTCCCCCAGGGCCTTGTCGTGCTCCGCCAGGCGCTGGTCCACCGTCGCGGCCATCTTGCCGATGGTGCCACCCAGCGCGTCCATCTGCGCGACGAGCTTGCCGATCTCTCCGCTGAGGCGCTCTCGATCGGCCTTCAGCGCGGCGGTCTGCGCGGCAGCCTGATCAGCCACCGCCTTCTCGACCGCCGCAAACCGTCGCTCGGCGTCCGCGTCCCGCTTGGCAAGCGCCTGATCAAGCCGAGCGGCGTGGTCGTCGAGCCGCCCTTCAAGCTTCTTGATTTGCTCCGACTCCTTCTCGATCTCGCCGGAGATTCTCGCGAGGTCCTCGCCCTTCAGCTCCCGAATCTCGTTGAGGAACTTTGCCCGTGTCTCATGGACGAGCCGGTCGAGATCCCCCTCGGCCTTCTTGATGTTGGCCTCCAGATCCTTCTCCCGCTTGTCCAGCTTCTCGATCCTGGCATTGAGGCCCCGCTCCATCTGCGTGAGCTCCGCCTTCTGCGCCAGACAGCCCGCCAGCAGCAGCGCCGTCGTCAGGCCTGCGGCACCCGTACGGACCCACCGGCCCGGCTGGCTCGTGCCGAGATCGCCGCCCCGCTCGATCATGCGCGCGTCACCCATTCCGCCCCCGGCCTTTCCCGCCTTCCGCGCCGGACGTTACTGCGCCCGCACCACCAAATGGGCCCGCCGGTTCTGCCGGTAGCACGTCTCTTCATGTTCCTTGCAGAAGGGGCGATCCTTGCCGTAGGAGGCCACGATCAGCCGTTCCGGGGCGACGCCGAGCTCGATCAGATAATTGCGCACCGTCTTGGCCCGCTTCTCTCCCAGGACCATGTTGTAGGCCTGCGTCCCCCGCTCGTCGCAATGCCCCTCGATCGTGAGCCGTTGATTGGGATTGGCTTTCAGCCATTCCGCGTCCTGCGCGAGGGACGCCTCGCCGTCCTTCGTGATCTTCACCGAGTCGAAGGCAAAGTACACGTCCGCCAGACCGGCCGCGGTTGTCGCAAGCTGCTCCTTCTGCCTCTCCTCCATCCCCTGGCGGGCCGCCTCGGAAGGCTCGGCCCTGGCCACCATCAACTCCCCGCCCAACTGCTCTTCCTTCGGAGATTTCCCGGGGGTGACCGGCTCAAAACCCTTCAGCGAGTTGTCACCGGAACCCGCCGGCTCCGGCGCAGAGGCCGCCTGCTGGCTCGACCGGCCCTCTTCCGGCCTCCCCTCCCTCGTGGTCCGCTCGGAGATTGCCGGCTCCCTTTGAGCAGACGCGGCTGGACTCTGGTCTTGTTTCGCCGCCCCCGGCTGGAAATCTCCCGCTCCCGCATCAGCCCCGATTTTCTTGCTGCAGCCGGGCGCCAGCAGGAGCAGCCCCCCCATCGCTCCCACGAGACAGACCGATTGCCATGCACGCCGCATTGTCATCGCTCCCTCCATTGATGCCCCGTTGTTTTCACTCCAGAGCAAGCACGCCGCAGCCCCCTCAGGCCGGCGACCAGGACGGGGAACTGTGATGCGACCCGCCCGAAGTCAGCCGCTCCAGATCCAACCCTTCGCTGGTGATCATGTAGATGTGGCTTTTCCCTCCCGAGGTCGAACTGAACACCAGATGGCGCCCGTCCGGCGACCAGGAAGGCGAGTCGTCCACGCCGGTGCCGGCCGTGATCTGGATTCGCTTCAGCCCGTCCGGGGTGATCAGGCACAGCTTGTATTGCCGTTCCTGCGTGCGGCAGACGTGTGCGATCCAGTTGCCCTTCGGCGACCAGGCCGGGGCGGCGTTGTAATCCCCCTCGAACGTGAGCCGGCGCAGGTTGGAGCCGTCCGCGCCCATGAGGTAGATCTGGGGCCCTCCGCCCCGATCCGAGACGAACGCTAGCTCCCGCCCCGTGGGCGACCAGGACGGGGAAAGGTCGCCGGCGGAGTGGTTGGTCAAGCGCATCGTGGCTTTGGTGCCGAAATCGAACTTGTAGATCTCCGAGTTTCCGTGCTGACTGCTCGCGAAGGCCAGCTCGCGCCCGTCCGGCGAAAAAGCCGGCGTGATGTTCAACCCGTCCGTCGAGACCAGCGTGGACCGCTTGCCGGTGGCCAGCTCGATCAGGTCGATGTCCTGCTTGCTCCGGCTCCGATAGGCGGTGAAGACCAGAAAGCGCCGATCCGGCGACCAGCGGGGCATGAGGTTCAGAAACCCGTCCGCGGTGACCTGGCGGGGGTTGTACCCGTCGTAGTCCATGAGATAGAGCTCGCGCCCGCCCCGCTGCTCGGACACGAACGCGATTTTCGTCCGGGCGATGCCCGGCTCCCCCGTGTACCGGTACACGAGCTCGTCCGCCAAGCGGTGCACCATCAGCCGCAGCACGCTCGGCAGTCCCACGTAGCGCTTGCCGACCATTCCCTCATTCTTTGCGCCGTCGTACAGGTAGCCGTCCATGACGAGGTCGGCGTCGCGCGTCGCGATGTTGCCCCAGACCGCCGCCGTGACGCCGTTCTCCGCGGCTCTCTTGAACAGCGCCTTCTGGGGGTCGTTGATGTCCTCCGGCCTGATCCCCAGCTTCACCGCGTCAACGACCGAGAAGATTTGAGAGCGGTGGAGGTCCTTCTTGAGCACCTCGGCGGCTCGCTCGCCCGGACGGTCGCTCAGGCCCCGATCCTGGAACCAGAGCACGGCGATTGGGATCTTCTGGAAATCGGGGCGCGTCGCCTCCAGGAACACGTCGGCGGCGTCCGACTCCAGGAGCCTGCCGAGCAGGACCGCGAGCAGCAGGAACGAGAGGAGGAGGATGCGCTTCACCGTCTTCACCCCGCCTCCTGCCCGACCGTGAAGATGAAGTGGACGTCCTGGGACTGCCCGGACAACTCGGGCGGGAACGGCGGGAGCCGGTCGACGCTCAACACGGCGCGCCGCGCCGCGTCATCGTAGTACCCGTTGCCCGAGGTCCTTTCGACGATCACCCTGCTCACGACGCCCGATCGGTCTATCCGGAAGCTGATCACGGCCTGTAGGAACCGTCCGGACAGGTCCACCGGCGGCGCCACCCACTGGCTGCTGATCTTCCGCTGGACCTTCGCCCAGTAGGGATCGAAGCCGGCGGACGCGCCGGGGACACGCATGTTGACGGCCGGGACGGGCTGGGCCGGCGGCCTCTCGGCCGCGGTCGGAGCCGGTTTGGCCGGTTCGTGGTCCTGCATCGGGCGCGCGGTCTTCGCCCTCGCCGCCTGCTCGGCTCGAAAACTCTCGAACTGCTTGGCCAGCGAGCTGGCCGGCTGCTTGGGCGCAACCTCCTGCGAAACCGTCGGGGCCACGGCTTCCGGCACGTTGAGCCGTTCGAGGTCCTTGCGAAACTTCTGGGGCACCGGATCGTTGCGGGACGGATTGACGCGGGCGGTCGGAGCCGTCTCGCGGGGCAGGTCCCCCAGTTGGGGCACGTCGGGAGGCAGCTCGATGCCGCGGAGCAGGTCCCGGATCTGGCTGCCGGATCGCTTGGCCACGGAAGGCGGCGGCACCGGCGCAGGCTTGATCGCACTCGGCCTGGCTGCGAGCTTGGCCGTTTGAACCGGCTTGGACGCAACGGGCGCCTCAACCGACTTGGACGGCGCAGGCTCCGGCTTGGATTGAACCGGCGGCGGGGGAGTCGGCCGCGACGCCGGCACGGACAACGTCACCAACGAAACCTGATAGGCGGACAGGGGTTGGTCGCCTTTCGGCATCAAACGGGTGCTCCCGATCAGCAGGAGCACGCCCAGGTGCAGGAGGACAGAGAGCGCCAGCATCCGTTTGATCGCCGGATCCTGCTCCGGAGCTGTCAGATGGAACACTGATTCGACCGTCATCCCCGCCGATTCCCGTTCGATGATTTTCGCCCGTCGCCCTCGCTCACTTGCCGGCCGGCCGGCCGATCGGACGGTCGGCCACCCGCTCGGCACCCATTGCACCAAGCCCGGCAATGGGTTCCCGGGCTGGCTCCGTCACCATGCCGAGCTTCTCGATTCCGGCCCGTTTCACCTCGTCCATGACTTGCACCACGGTCCCGTAGGGCACGTCCCGGTCGGCTCGAAGGTAGACGGACACGTCCTCGTTCCGAAGCTTGGCCGCACGCAATCGCCCCTGCAACTGGCCGAGCGGCACCGCATCCTTGTCGAGGTAGATTTTCTGATCCCGTTCGACCGTGAGAACCATCCGCTCCTCCGGCTTGATCGTGTTGCTCGCCGAAGTCGGCAGCTTGACGTCCATCCCCCGATACAGCATGGGCGCCGTGACCATGAAGATCACCAGCAGCACGAGGACCACGTCCACCAGCGGGATGACGTTGATCTCCGCCAGGAACCGGCGATGGCGCGTCTCGAAGATCATCCGCGCACTCCCACCGCCTTCCCGCGGGTCCTGAGCGAGTTCACGAACTCGATGGTGAAAGCCTCGGCCCGAAAGACGGCTTTGCGAATCCTCGTGAGATAATAGTTGTACGCGACCACCGCGGGAATCGCCGTGAAGAGTCCGGCCGCCGTGGCCACCAGCGCTTCCGCTACGCCCGGTGCCACAGCCGCGATGCTCGCGGTCCCCTGCTTGCCGATCTCCCCGAAGGCGTCGACGATCCCCAGCACCGTTCCCAGCAGCCCGATGAAGGGCGTGATGTTGCCGGTCGTAGCCAGGAACGGCAGGTACGCCTCCTGCTTCGAGATCTGATCCTGCAAGAGGTGCGCCACCACCCGGTCCAGGTACTGACGATCCACGCCTCCGGCTTCTTCAAGCGCCTCGGACGCGCTCTGACTCATGAATGTGCGGGCAAGGCCGTCCCCCTCCGGCTCAAGCCGTTCCATGACGCCGAGGAACACGGACGCGAGGGGACTGGCCGGCAGGCGGCGCGCGTGGCGCCGTAATTCGTCCTTATCCTGCGCCCGGGCGTAGGCGTTCAGGAATCGCTGATCTTCCTGCTCGCCGCTGCGGAAGGTCCGCCATTTGTACAGGATGATGGCCCAGGAAACGACCGAAAAAAGGAAGAGAACGAGGAGAACGATTTTCGAAACCGACCCGAGGGAGCCGATGAGGGCAATGGGACCGGCTTGAAACATCATTCCGTTAGGGCATCCCCTCCGATCTGACCAGGGAACTGAACGCTCCGAACCTGCACCATGTCGCGCGGGGGAAATGGCGGGGCCGACGGGATTTGAACCCGCGACCTCCAGATTGACAATCTGGCGTCCTAAACCAGGCTGAACGACGGCCCCATAAATCCAGGAAAGATAGCGGACAGGACGGCGCGCCCGACGCCGCCCGGCAACGAATCAATACAGCCTGAAGACATTGACGCAGGGAAGAATGACGTTCGATGAAAAGCGGCTCCCCCATCCACCTGGCACCGAAATCTGGTAGGCGGAACAGGGATCGAACCTGTGACCTCTGCCTTGTAAGGGCAGCGCTCTCCCACCTGAGCTATCCGCCCGAATCTTCAAGCTTGCCGAATGGTTGCGCGAACGGTGCGGATGGTACCAAGTCCGCTCCGCCTTGTCAACCGGTGGCCGGCTCTGTCGCGGAGGATTTTCGCGACGCGGGACGTCGAGGAATCCTTTACGACCCTCTGAACGTGAGGTCACCAATGCTCGGTCATGAACCAGCCGGCGATCGAGAGCCGTCGGTTCGTTCCGGCCAACGTGTCCACGCGGGCCACCCGGTGGAACCGCGGAACGGCGAAGATCGCCAGGGTTCCCGGTTGGGGCATGATGCAATGGGAGAGCTCCAGCGTGCGCTCTCCCTGCCGGGAGCCTTTGGGCTCGTAGATCAACAGTTCGCCGCCCCAATCCGGCTCCCAGGTCTGGTGAAAATACGTGGCGAGGGCCAGCCGTCTCGCCGGGAGCGAGGCGCCGGGAGCGGCTCCGTAGCCCTGGTCGGTGTCGTCGTGCATGGGCAGACAGTCCCCGGCCGCGTAGGAGTAATAACAGAAGCCCAGGTGGCGCTGCTTGATGTTCGGAAACGATTCGATGTAGTCGGCGATGCAGGGCAGCGTCACCCGGTTCAGGAACATCGAAGCCTCCGGGGCGTTGATCTGGGCCTTGGCCCAGTTCCCGCAGTTGGGAAACGAGCGTGCGACCTCGGGCATCTCGCTCAGCGCGGTCCACTTCTGCCGGCTCATCGCCTCGCGGAAATAGGCCATTTCGTCCGGCGACCAGAATTCCTCGAGCACCAGCACTGGGTCGCGGTGAAACGAAAAGGTCCTGGGGTCGAAGTTCTGGAATCGCGTGCGCACGGGGTGATCTCGTCGTCTGGCCGTCGGCGGCCCGCCTCTCTGGTTCTCTGAGGGTAACGAGCGGCCTTCCCGCTTGTCAATCACCGGCTCCTGGCTCCGGCTGCGGCCGGCGCGGGCGGCGTCGCACTTTGCGCGGAAACCGGTCGGCGTGCAGTTGCTTGAGACGCGCGCGCTCCACGTGCGTGTAGATCTGCGTGGTGGTGATGCGCGCATGGCCGAGCATGGCCTGGACCGACCGGAGGTCGGCGCCGTGGTCCAGCAGGTGCGTGGCGAACGAGTGCCGCAGCATGTGTGGGGAGATCGGCTTGACGATGCCGGCCCGGCGCGCGCGAGCCCGCAAGGCCTTCCAGAATCCCTGCCGCGTCAGCCGCCCGCCCCGCCTGGTCACGAAGAGATAGGGAGACGGCCGCCCCTTCACGAGGGCGCCGCGCGCCTGTTCCAGGTAGACTTCCAGCTTCCGGCGGGCCGTCTCACCGATCGGCACGACCCGCTGCTTCGCCCCCTTGCCGCTCGCCAGCACGTAGCCCACCGCCAGATTCACCTGTCCCTGCTGCAGCATGACCAGCTCCGACACCCGGAGCCCGGTCGCATACAGCAGCTCCACCATCGCGGCGTCACGCCTGTCCTCCGGCCCGCTCCCGCCGGCGTAGTCGAGCAGCGCGGTCACCTGAGCCTGCGAAAGCACCTTGGGAAGCCGCACCCACGGGCGCGGCGTGCTCAGGCTCAGCACGGGATTCTGGCGCGTGACCCGCTCCCGGCCGAGGAAGCGGAAGAAGCCGCGAAGCGCCGCCACGCACCGGGCCGTCGAGGCGGGCGACAGGTTGGCGCGCTTGAGGTGGGCGAGAAACTCGGAGACGGTCTGACGCGTGACGTCGGCCAGGTCGCGCACGCGCCTCAGCGCGAGGAAGTCCTGAAGCTTCTGGAGGTCCCGCCGGTAGGCCGCCAGGGTGTTGTCGGACAGCCCGCCCTCGACGCGCAGGTCGGTCAGGTACCGTTCGATGAAGGGTTCGGCTAGCGGCTGCTCCGTCCTCTCGTCCATCGGGCCGTTTGGGAGGCAACTCGATCGCCGGTTCGGCTCACCGCCGGCTGCCCCAGCCAGACTATAGCGGCGAGGGATCAGGAACACAACAAGGGGCGCGTCGTCGTTGCCTTGACACTCCGCAGGTCGCTCCCTATAGTCAGTGAAATCATGTCTCGCCACGGTTTTCCAACGCGGCAGGCCCGTCCCAGCCCGTCGCGCAAGAGCGTCGCCGGGCTGTGCGCCGTCCTGCTCGCCCTGCTCGGGGTCCCCTTGCCGGACGGCTTGCCCCGGACCCAGCCGAGCCTCGCACGAGCCCAGCAGACCGATGCAGCCCCTCAACCTCTGCCCAAGGATCCGCTGGCCCGCGCCAAGGCTTTGCTCGACGCCCAGAAGGAAGACGAGGCGATCGCCGCGCTCAAGAGCGTCATGGCGACCTCCTCGCCGCCGCAACTGGCCCATGCGTACCTCCTCATGGGCGCGGCCCTGATCGGAAAAAAGAATTATCCCGACGCGGTGAGCCACCTGGAGCGGCTGCTGACGGAATTTCCCGACTCGGAATATGCCGACCGGGCCAGGGTCCTGCTGGGGACGGCTCACATGCAGGCGGGCAACCTGGACGCGGCCCTGTCCGCCCTCTCCCCGGCCCGCCAGCAGGATCTCGATCTGGACACGAAGCGCCAGGCGCTCCACCTGATCGGAGAGGTCCAGGCCTACAAGAAGGACTACTCGCGCGCCGTGCAGGCGTGGCTGGAGGAGTTGGGATTGAGTCCCGAGCCGCAGCAGGCGGAGGTCCGGGACCGGCTCCGGACGCTGGTGCAGGATCGGATGGACCGGAAAGCCCTGCTCCAGTTGCGCGACGCCTATCCGGCCACGTTCCCGGGTGACATGGCCCTGATGCGCCTGATCGAGTACCACACGAACCGCGGGGAGGAGCATCTGGCGGAGCGCAATCTCCGCCTGTTCGTGGAGCGGTTCCCGGACCACGAGTACGCGCAGACGGCGGCGGAGCAGCTCCGGACCTTCAAGTCGAAGGTCAAGGCCAGCCAGTACGTCATCGCCGTCGCGTTGCCGACTTCCGGCCGCCTGGGCTCGTTCGGTCTGGAGGCGCTCAACGGCATCCGGTTGGCGCTGGAGAAGGGGAAGGAAACCCTGGGGCTCGCCTCCGTGGGGCTGGTGGTCAAGGACACCGGCGGGCTCGAGAAGGGCGTGCTGCGGGCCGAGCTGAGCGACCTGATCGGGGAGTACCGGCCGCTGGCCGTGGTCGGCCCGCTGCTCTCGCGCGAGCTCCAGGCGGCTGCAGCGCTGGCGGAGGAATCCGAGACCCCGTTCATCACCCCGGCCGCGACGCTGCCGGACGTGCACCGCCTGAGCCCCTACCTGTTCAGCACCGCGCTGACCTATCAGCAGCAGGCCAAGCGCCTGGCGGACTACGCGATGGACCGGCTCGGCTACCGGCGCTTCTGCACCCTGTACCCGGACTCCCCCTACGGGCAGGAGCTGGCCCGCTTCTTCGGGCAGGAAGTGCGGCAGCGCGGCGGAGAGATGATCGCGGCGGAGTCCTATGCGGAATCCGACACGGACTTCGCTCCCCAGATCAAGCGGCTGAAGGCGGAGGATCTCAAACATTACGGCACCGCCGAGACCACGCAGACGAGCAAGGGGGCGACGAAGATCAATTACACGCCCGGGTTCGACGCGATCTTCCTCCCGGGCAGCTATTCACAGATCGCGATGCTCGCCCCCCAGTTGCTCTTTTACGACGTCAAGGTGCCCCTGCTCGGGAGCAACGCCTGGAACTCGCCGGAGCTGCTCCGCCTGGCCGAGCGGACGGTGGAAGGCGGCGTCTTCGTGTCCGGGCTCTTCCCGGACAGTCCGGATCCGGGCACGCGGGAGTTCGTCGAACGGTACCGGCGGCGGTTCCAGGCGAACCCGACGCTGTTCGCGGCCCAGGCCTACGACGCCACGCGCCTGGTGCTGGAGGCGATCAAGCGCGGCGCCTCCTCCGGCAAGGCGGTGCGCGAGCACCTGACGAAGCTGACGGATCTGCCCACGCTGAGCGGACCGGCGGCCTTCACGCCCGGCGGCACGCTGGACCGTCACGTGGTGCTCGTGCAGGTCAAGAACGGCCGGTTCGTCCAGTTGGATTAGCTTTCCGGAGCGCACCAGGATCGCGTCATGAACTCGTTGGGTCAAATTCTCCACACGATCTCCTACATGGCCCTACCCTTGCTGCTGGCGATGGTCCTGCACGAGTACGCGCACGGCTGGGTGGCCGACCGGCACGGGGACTCGACGGCCCGGTTGCAGGGCCGTCTGACGATCAACCCGCTGGCGCACATTGATCCCTTCGGCACCGTGATCCTGCCGCTCCTGTGCCTCCTGCTGCCGGGCGGGTTCTTCCTCGGCTGGGCCAAGCCGGTGCCGATCAACCCGGCCAACCTGCGCAATCCCCGCCGCGACATGGCGCTGGTGGCCGCAGCCGGGCCGGGCATGAACCTGCTGCTGGCCGTCGCGAGCGCGCTCCTGCTGAGCCTGCTGCTGGCCGTTGACCCGTCCCTGGCCGCCTCCTGGCCCCCGCAGCCGGGCACGGCCCCGCGCCAGGACCTCCTGGGCATGCTGCTGCTCCCCCTGGCGGCCATGGCCCTCTACTCGGTCTTCATCAATATTCTGCTGATGATGTTCAATCTGATCCCGATCCCGCCGTTGGACGGCGGGCGGGTGCTGACCAGCCTCCTGCCGGCCAGGCCGGCCATCGCCCTGACCCGGCTGGAGCCCTACGGCATGCTGATCATCGTGGGGCTGATCGTCCTGGACCCGCAGATCCACGTGATCCGGACGATCACCGGCACGATGGTCCACCTCATGGCCGGCACGATCCTGACCGCGGTCCTTCAATAGGAGCAAGCGCATGACACCACAGGCACGGAAGCGAGTCCTGAGCGGGATGCAGCCGAGCGGGCTCCTGCACCTGGGGAACCTGCTGGGCGCGCTGGAGAACTGGAAGGCGCTGCAGGAGCAGTACGAGTGCTTCTTCTTCGTCGCGGACTGGCACGCCCTCTCCACCAACTACGCCGACACGAGCCGCATCCGGGAATTCTCCCGGGAGGTCTTGATCGACTGGCTCGCCGCCGGCATCGACCCGCGGCGCTCGACCGTCTTCGTCCAGTCGCACGTGCCCGAGCACGCGATCCTGCACCTGCTCCTCTCGATGATCGTGCCGATCCCCTGGCTGGAGCGGAACCCGACCTACAAGGAGAAGCAGGAGGAGATCAAGGAGCGCGACCTCTCCACCTACGGGTTCCTCGGCTACCCGGTGCTCCAGTCGGCCGACATTCTCCTCTACAAGCCGGACTTCGTGCCGGTCGGGAAGGACCAGCTCCCGCACCTGGAGCTCACGCGCGAGATCGCCCGGCGCTTCAACAAGCTCTACAAGCCGGTCTTCCCGGAACCGATGGAGCACCTGACCAGGTTCCCCAGGGTCGTCGGCACCGACGGGCGCAAGATGAGCAAGAGCTACGGGAACACGATCAACCTCTCCGACTCCGAGACCGTCGTGCGGCAGAAGCTCAAGACGATGGTGACGGACCCGGCGCGGGTGAAGCGGACCGATCCCGGCAACCCGGACATCTGCCCGGTGTACGATTTCCACAAGATCTACTCCCAGCAGCCGGTGCTCGACCGGGTCAACCGCGAGTGCCGGACGGCTGCGATCGGCTGCATCGAATGCAAGAAGCTCGTCGCCGACGTGATGGTGGAGAAGCTCGCGCCGATCTGGGAGGGCCGCGCCAAGCTGACCGCCAAGCCCAGCCAGGTCGAGGAGATCGTCCAGGAAGGTAGCACGCGCGCCGCCAAGGTCGCCCGCCAGACGCTGGAAGAAGTGAAGGAAGCGATGAAGATTTGAGGGGCAGTCTGGCGAAGGGCGGGCAAAATCAGGCCATGGGAGCTTCGATGGGGATCAGCCGCTTGTGGATTGGGTCAACGCCGAGGCCAAGGCTTTCGAGAGTGGTGGCGCCCAAGAGCACGAGCGAGTTAGGCTTGCTGCAGAGCACCATGGCCGCGGTTTCCACTCCGTTGATCGCGATATCGGCCTTCGCCACCGGCACGGCATCCTTGGTGCCGTCCGCATAATGCACCGCCCTCGTCCCCGATGGAGCCAGGCCGATCCGACCCAGCAGATCGGCGGGAACCCGCGTGAACAGCGCACCGGTATCAACCAGTCCTTCGAGTTCCAATTGCTGCTCGGAACGGAGCGGGTGCCTGAGAACGAATTTGATCGAAAAGGTGCCCATAGCACTGACGATTGTATTCTCCTGCTCCTGCCCTTGCCCTGTCAAAAGCCGCGTCGGATCGGATAGCGGTCGTTAGGAGCCATATTAACAGGCGTGCTTTTCCTATGGGCCTATTGGCTGGAGGGAAAAGATGACACCCTTTGACTGGAACTTACTAGTCCTGCTCATCATCGCCACCATTGGCGCAGGGATCACCTATTGGCGGACCCACCGCCGCAAGCCGTAATTCGCGGGCCGCTCTCGTGACCGCTGCGTCCAAGATGCTGAACCTGCGTTCGGCCATCCTCACACTTCCCATCCTGCTCAGCCTGAGCCTGCCTCTACCCGCCCACGCCGACACCAAAGTCCTGACCGCCGAAGGCACCTATACGATGGGCGAGGGGGAGACCATGACCTTCGCCGAATCCATGGCCTTGCAGAAGGCCAAACAGGTGGCGTTGGAGCAAGCGGGCACCTATGTCGAGAGCTACACCAAGGTCCAGAACTACCAGCTCACCGCCGAAGAGATTCAGACAATTGCTGGTGGCGTGTTGCAAGTGGAAGTGTTGGACAAAACCCGCACGCTCGTCGGCGACGGTATACTGCTCCCCATTTAGACAGCGACAAGGGCTTTCTTGGAAGCTGACCTCGATCAGAATGCCAATTCTGCTGAAGCCTTGATCAACGGGCAGGCCACAACTGGCCGCAGCGTGCGGCCTGACTTGCCTACTTCTCAACTTCCTCTAACCGCACTCCGCGTCCTGCTCGTAAACTCTGCCGGGCCGACTCGATTCGCTTCAAGAATCGCGGATCGTTCTCCAGGCGGTACTCAAACCACTCGTCTTCGGATTCAAACCCAATCAAGATGCCGGCCGGCTTCCCGTGCCGCGTAATCAGAACTTCTTCCTTTTCCGCCGCGCGCAAATATTTAGACAGGTCGTCTTTCACCTCTGAGAGCGCTACCTTTTTCATTCTGTTTCTCCTATGGCTTCAAGCCACGAAGCGGCTTGAGACTTCGGCACGATGGCCAGGATTTCAACGGCTCCTTCCGCGACATCATAGAACACCCGGATATCCCCCGCCTGTGAGCGATACTGGGGACGCCTCACGCCTCTGAGACGTTTGATTCGACTTTTGCTTGTCTTGCTCGGCTCATGGCGAAGGTACTTTTCAACTGCGTCTCGTACTGTCGCCCGCACATACGCCTTCAGTTTTCCCAGGTCTTCGGCGGCCTCAGGGGCAAGAATGATCTCATACCGCATTCTGTCCAGATTCTAGCCAAATTCCACGGCATGTGCAACCTGTGCAAACGGAGAGGCTGGGTTACCAGAGCGGGCATCGGAGCCGCGTGGGTGCGCCGAAGTATTCGGACGGAAGGCGCCCCGCTTAAGAAGCGGGTACAAGAGGAAGAGAGT
>JBFLWP010000003.1:0-166772 GCA_040757595.1 Nitrospirota bacterium
CTGCGAGCTTCTGCTCAGCCGGCCACCGCCGCTTCCGCCCACGCCCATTCTGGACAGGTTTGATCGTCGCTTCCATTATCCCTCCTGACCTATTCTACCTGTCCAAACCTTAAGTGGGGCACGACAGCGAGGGAAGTGCCACTGTGTCGCATAGAACCCTCCAGCGCAGTGACGGCCGCGTTAGACAACCTCTTTGGGCAACATCCGATGAAGCCGGAGGCCGCGCACCTTGGCAATCGCGTCGAAGTCCCGATCGTTGTGGAACAGCTCCGCCCCGGCCTCCAGACAGACGGCCGCAATCAGACAGTCCACGGTGCTGCGGATCGTCAATCCCTTCTTGCGGCAGGCCCGGTAGATCGCCGAAGCTTCCTCGAACGTCTCAAGGCCGCTGACGCAGAGGATGGGAAAAGCCCGCAAGAGCTCACGAGTCCTTCGAAAGGTTGCGTCCGGCCCGATCCCCTGCAGCACTTCACAGTAGATCATGTCCGTGAGCCCAACAGGCGCGCCCTCCTCAATGAGGCGCGTGAGATGGAGGTCCTGCGGCGTCGCCCTGGCCTCCAGGAAATCAATCCAGACTGTGGTGTCCGCGACGATCATGATCGGCTACGGCGCAGCGCCGCCAGATCGCCTTCCCACTTAACTCGCCCGCGCAGGGTCAAGATCTCTTTCCGCTTGGCGTCCCTGAGGAGCTGTTTCAACGCCAAATTCACCAGCTCCCGCTTCGATTTGCACTTGTAGAGTCGCAAGCCCTCCCGGACCAGGCGGCTGTCGAGATCAATGTTGGTTCTTGCCACGGTCTGCCCTCCAGTTATGCTACGTGGTGTATAATTCACGCTCATCTAGTGTATGAGCTGAATCATAGAGCCTTGCCCGAAGGAAGGCAAGCCGTTTTCCGTCCGTTACTCCGGCACCAGGATCAGCATCCAGGGCGGCGCCTCCTCCTTCATGTCCGTGAACAGCCGCGCGGTGCGGCTGGCCGGCAGGCCCGCGAAGACGGCTCCGCGGCGAATCTCGACGTAACGGAAGCGGAAGGGCCGGCCCTTCGGACCGTCGAGCACGGAGGGCAAGGCCTGACGGAGCGGCGCCAGCTCGCCGAGCGAGACGGAGCCGCCGACCGGCAAGGCGGTCAGCCGTTCGTACACAACGCCGAAGACCTGCGGCAGGATTGCCTGGGTGAAGATCACGTCGCGCGGCCGCACCTGCTGGTCTTCCAGCAATTGCGCCAGCAGCTCCCAGAAGACCTCCGTGTCCACCGCCGAGAGGACGCCCAATGTCCCGCGCCGCGCGAGCACTTCGAGCAGGGCCAGGGGCCCGCGAATCTCGAACTTCCAGGGGGGAAACAGCAGAGCCCGTCCCCCGTGCAGGACCTCCAGCGCCTCTTCCCCCTCCACCCGGACCTTCCGGAACCGGCCTTTGGTGGCCCGGAGGTGGGCGTCAATGACGGAGGGGGCCAGTCTCGTCGGCTCGAAGGCGACGGTCGGCGTGGGGGGCGCATGGCAGGTCACGATCGTATAACGGGGGAGCAGCTTCTTGAGTCTCCCGAGGTCGAACAGGTCCTGGCCGTGCCAGAATTGGAACTGAGGGCCACGGGCTCCCTCGTGACGCAGCCGCGCCAGCCGGCCGGGATCGGCCTGGAGCACCCCGCCGAGCTTGGAGCCCGGTTGCAGCCGGTCAATTCCATGGACGGTCAGCGATCGGCCGGACTCGTGCAGCCGTGGGAGATACTGCCCGGTCAATTCCTCCACGAAGGAGAGGTCGCCGGCGCCCAGATCCAGGAGGGAGGGCTGTTCCGTCTCCAGCAAGAGGTCGAAGGGGTTGCGGTGGCTCCGCACGAAAGCTTCGACAAGGTCCGGTGCCAACGGAGGTTGCCCAGGGGCTGTCCGGTCCCCGGTCAGTCCGAACAGGAGGCAGAGCGAGCGGATCGCCTTGGTCGGCGGAAGGCCGGTCATGAGCTTCAGCGCGTCGCCGGAGAGCGATTGAATGCGATCCGCCTGCCCCTGGCTGAGCCCTTGGAGGAGGGCGTCGCGCAGGGGAGCAGCCAGCGAAGAGGTCCGGACCGCTTCGGCCAGCCGCGTCAGCGTGGCCTGGACCATCGGCTGGCTGACCAACCGACGCGAGGCTTCCCAGGCAGCGGGATCGGCATCGCGGGCTTGGGCCAGCTTGGCTCTGAACTCGGCGAGGAGCTGCGGATCGAGCGTCATGGGAGCGGCAGGATAGTCTCGGTTTTCCAAACCAGTCAAGGTCGCGCTTGCCGCTCGCCCGCCCCTGTGTTAGGTAGAAACTGGTTCGCTTCCCAATGATGGAAGGTCTTCTCATGGTTCGCGCGCTCCGTCGTCGGGTATTCTCCGCCGCGTTCCTGCTCCTCTGGCTGCTGCTCACCCAGTCCCTTCTCCCGTGGGCGGCGGAACCGTCCTCCGAGTCGGGCGACTCGCTGCCGCTGTTTCGGGAATGGCAGGTCTGGGAGGTGAAGAGCGGCAAGCCGATTCCCTTCGAACAGCTCGCCCCGGATCTGGCGGCCGTGGACGTCATCTACCTGGGCGAAGAGCACCATAATCGGTGGCATATCGAAGCGGCGCTCCTCGTCCTCCGGAGCCTCCTGGATCGGGGGCGCCGGCCGATCCTGGCGGTGGAGATGTTCGGCTGGGACGGGCAGGAGGCCCTGGACCGGTACCTGGCGGACCCGAGCGAGGCGCGGGATCGGTTCCTGCGGGAGTCTCTGTGGGAGCAGAACTGGGGCGGTGCCTTCGAGGACTATGAGCCGCTGGTCCGTCTGGCGCGGGAACAGCGGCTGGCCGTCCTGGCGCTCAATCCCCCCAAGTCCCTCGTCCGCAAGGTGGCGATGCAGGGCCTGTCCCGCGCCAAGGACGATCCGGAGATGGCGCGGTGGGGCATGAAGGAGGAGGTCCTAGTCGAGGAGCCGGCCTATCGGGAGATCATCGTCAACCAACTGCGGCTCTGCCACGGCGGGATGGCCGACGACGCCTACGAGCGGATGTACGAGGCCTCGGTCTTTCGCGATGAGGGCATGGCCAAGACCATCGCCGATCGGCTGAAGGCCGCTGGAGCTGCGCAACAGACGGAGCCGCTCGGCCCGATCGTCAGCTACACGGGCAGCGGCCACATCCAGTATCGCCTGCCGGTGCCCGACCGGGTCAGCCGGCGGGCCGAGTCGGTCCGACAGGTCACCATCTATTTGTCGTCGTACGATCCCTCCCGCGCCGAAGAGATCCGGTCGCTGCTCAAAGACTCGGTGGCGGATTACGTCTGGCTGACGCCGATGAGCCCCCACGGTCCGCCCCGCCGCTGCCGGTGATTCACGCCTTTATTTCCCGGATTGTGTTCAAGTACAATGCCGCTACTGTCGGGGCGCGAGGCCCGAGGCGAAGGGGCACGTGGTGAGATCCTGCAAGCCCACAACCGCGTGCCCCGTGCCTCGAAACCCCGCAGCCGTTTGCCGGAGGAAAACATGGCCGATCAGGTGGTGGTTGCCCAGCGGACGCCGTACGTGCTGGAGGTGGAGCCGGGCAAGTATTGGTGGTGCCGGTGCGGACGGTCGAAAACGCAGCCGTTTTGCGACGGGTCCCACACGGGCACGGAGTTCGCGCCGGTCGAAGTCGAGTTCAGGGAACGAAAGCGGGTCGCCTTCTGCGGATGCAAGCACACAAAAAAGCCGCCCTTCTGCGACGGCACGCATTCGAGGATTTAGCTCGAAATGCTGGACGATGAACGCTGAATTGAAGATTCCCGCCGCCTTGCTTTCAACGCTCTGCATTTTGCGTTCAGCGTACAGCATTTAGCATTGAGACGATGGCTCTCCTGCCCGCTTCCGACCGCCGCCTCACTGCGTCGAACGGATTCGATGAAGCCTGTCGCCGTCTGGCGCAAGCCGATCCGGTCATGCAGACCCTCATCGCCCGGGTCGGGCCCTGCACGTTGCGGCCGCGGCGTCACCACTTCGCGACCCTCTGTGATTCGATCGTCTCCCAGCAGCTCTCCATCGTCGTGGCCGAGGTGATCTACGACCGGTTCGTGACGCTCTATCCGAAGCGGCGTCCCACGCCGGAGACGGTCGCCGCGACGCCGCTTCGGCGCCTGAAGGCCGTGGGCCTGTCCGGTCAGAAGGCGAGCTATCTGAAGGACTTGGCGGCGGGCTTCCTGGACGGACGGGTTCAGCCCCGGCGGCTGGGGCGCCAGTCGAACGAAGAGGTCATCGCGGCGCTCACCTCGGTCCACGGGATCGGCCGATGGACGGCGGAGATGTTCCTCATCTTCTCGCTCAACCGGCCGGACGTGCTGCCGGTGGACGACTTGGGGATCAGGAAGGCGATCCAGCGCTGGTACGGGTTCAAGACCCTGCCGGCCGCCAGGACCATCAAAAGGCTCGGGGAGCCCTGGCATCCCTACGAGAGCGTCGCCTCCTGGTACCTCTGGCGAAGCCTGCGGCTGCCTAGCGCTTCCGCTTCCCCGATGGGGGAGCGGCGAAGGTGAGGAAGAAGCGTTGTCACAACGTTTCGGGCTTTACAGATCGAACACCTCGCGCAGCCGTTGACGGACCTCTTGGAAATCGCTTTCAGAAGCCGACCCAAGTTTTCGATGGATCATATCCTGTTTGATCGTCCTGACCACTCCGGTCACAACGGACGGGTGCAGGAGGCCGGATTGGCGCCAGTCGTTCAGCTTGAAATCCCCAAAGAGGATTCGACTGACATTGCTGGTGATCGCCGCCACGATGGTTTCGCGGCGCTTCTGATGGTAGCGGGGGACGCTCAGCACCAGAGCCGGCCGGCGCTTGACACCGCTTTCGTCGGAGAAGACGAAATTCACCAGCACGACATCGCCGTGATCACAGTCGATCATAGGCGGCGTCTTTGTCGTTGTCCCACAGGGCAGCCAGCACGGGATCGGCCTTCGACGTCAAGGCCAAGAGATGGTCCTGATCGGCCTCGTTGCCCAGGTCTTCCTTCAGGCGAGCCTCAACCGCTTCCAGGACATACTGGCTGATGGGAAGGTCCCGCTTGGCCGCGGCGATGCGAATGCGCCGGCGGGCCTGGGGCGGCACATCAATGCTGAGTCGGGCCCGTTTCGACGGGAGAGAAGCCATATCATCCCTCACTGGCGGACCGTAGCAGAGGCGGAACTGCCGTGTCAATCAGCATTGGCACATTGGCACAAAGGCAGAGCCCGAACCGCTTACGCCGTTTCGCGCATTGCTACGGTCAGTCGAGCTTGCTACTTTTTCGGCCAGTGGCCGATGATTTTTGACCTGGAATTCTCCACCGTTTCGGCCATCCCTCCCCATAAGTCCATGGAGGTCTCCATGCTAAGGACAACGAGGTGCCGCCGGTAGGTTAGTGGCATCGTTGCTGGTGGTTTTTGCCTTTGGGTGCGCACCCGGCACATATAAGGCAAATCTATACGGAGTCACCTGGGAAGGTGAACGGGCCCGCCTGTACCAACAGGCTGTCACCGAGAAAGATTGGCCATCCGCCCTGTCCCTCCTGCGCGAAGAGATCACCGACCCTTCCCCGAAGACCAATTTCCTTAATGCTATGTTGCGGCTGAAAGGTCTTGAGAGCCTTCGTGAAATAGTCCGTAACGTTGGGGTACGCCCTGGAAATGACGAGGATGCCTTGCAGTTTTACAACGAAGCGCCGCGGTACCTGCAAAACGACGAATACAATCAAGCTATTCTGCACAATGTTCTAGCTCAATACTATTCAACATCGTATCGGAACGGATTGGCTTTACCGTACGTCAGGAAGTATACCGACTATTTTGAGCGGACAAAGAGGGATCAAGCACTTCTTGCGAGGGGCTATTCCTTGCTTGCAGGAGCTTCCACTGATATGGGTGACCGGAAACTCGCCAAGCTTTACTGGGATAAATCACTTGACGTGTGGCAAGAACATCTTGAGCGATCGGGGAAGCGAGCAAGTCAACAGGACTGGCAGGGCTGGTACCGAGCTCTCACGGACTATGGGAACTTCGCATCCTCTAAGCCCGCCGCAGCGGGCCTAGCCCAGGAGGTTGAGAGAGTCTGGAAACTCATGGAGCCAGTCAGTAAAGACCCCCCAGCTTGCTGGGGGGCTTTACTCTCGTCGGCCGGTAGCGGCGGGCTTAGCCGTGAGCCGCATGACTAGCACGTAGAGCACACAGAGCAGCAGCGCGCCGCCCCCCACCAGCCAGGAACGTTCACGCAGCACTTGCACCAGGCGGCCGGGGTTGGCGACCAAGTCCGGCTGATCCCCCAGCAGATTCCCGCCGTACCAGGCCAGGACCCAACACCAGAGACCCGCGCCCACGATCGTCATCGCGCTGTAAAGCCCGAAGGGCATCCGCACGATTCCGGCCGGGATGCCGATCAGGTGCCGGACCACCGGCACCAGCCGGGCGAAGAAAACCCCGCCGGCCTCGTAGCGGGCGAGCCACCGCTCGGCCCGGAGCAGCTTGTCTTCGGGACAGAAGACGTACTTCCCATAGCGGATCAGCAAAGGACGTCCAAGCCACCGGGCCGCCCAGTAGGTGACCGCCGCCCCGATGTAGCTTCCGACCGTGCCCGCCAGGACGACGCCGCCGAAGCTGTACCGGCCCTGCGCCGCCCAATAGGCGGCGGGCGGGATCACCACCTCGCTGGGAATCGGCACGATAGAGCTCTCCATCGCCATCAGGACCACGATCCCGGGATAGCCCCAATCGTGGACCCACTGGAACCAGAGACTGATCCATCCATTCATGCGCGGGAATCTCCGCTACGCCGGCACGGTCTGCGACGAAGGCGCGCGATTGTACCGCGCCGGATCGTGCCACGCCACAAAAACCTGAACGAGTCGGCTGTGCGGAGAGAGCGTCAACCCCCTTGCGCCGGGTCAGGCGTTTCGGTACAATCGCCCCCATTTTGCGGCCGGGGGTCCCGGCCTGAACCATAGGAGGTTGTTCCCATGAGAAGAGTCGGTGTGCAGTTGTGGAGCGGTGCCTTGTCCGTGCTGATGGGGGCGTCCCTCGCGCTCGCCAACGAGCCGAAGGGTGGCGCGCCGGATTACAGCGGCATCTCGTACATGTACTATACGTTGATCGGCCTCATCCTGGCCTACGGCGTCTACGACACCTTCTTGAAGAAGTCCTGATCCTCCTCAGGTCTTTACTCTTCCGCCAAACCGGAACCACAAGCTCGGATCACGGTCCGATTGTGCGTCGCCGGCTTGGTGTGTCCTCACGCAGCCGCATCGTTCACAGCGGCCTACCCCTTGCTGCGATCGGGCTTCTCCAGCATCGGCTCCAGGATCGGGAGCAGGTGGTCCACGATCACCCGGTAGCCTTCGGCCGTCGGGTGGATGCCGTCCGCCTGGTTCAGTGAGGTCGAGGCGGCGACCCCCTCCAGAAAGAACGGCGGGGATGGGAGCCGGTACTTCCGCGCCAGCTCGGGATAGAGGGCCGCGAACCGGCCTGCGTACTCCGCCCCGTAGTTGGGCGGCAGCTTCATGCCGGCCAGCACGACCGTCACGCCTGCGGCCTGCAGCCGCTCGATGATCCGCTCCAGGTTGGCTCGCGTCTGGTCCAGGTTCAGCCCTCGTAATCCGTCGTTCGCGCCCAGTTCCAGGATGACCAGTTGCGGCTGGCTCGTGAGCACCCAGTCCACCCGCCGCACCCCGCCCGCGGTCGTGTCGCCGCTCACCCCCGCGTTGATCACCCGGTAGCGGTAGCCGGCCTGGTCGAGCCGACGTTGCAACTGCGAGGGATAGGAGTCCTCGGCGGCGACCCCGAGTCCGGCCGTCAGACTGTCCCCGAAGGCGACGATGCGCGGCCGGTCTTCACGGGCCTGGTCGCCGCCACGTCCGGGCTGGCTCGTAACGTCGGTCCCGATCCGTTGCCCGAACCCGTCGTGCGGCGAGCTGGCGACGGAAGAGGAGGGAGGGGGGACCGGCTCCTGGGCCCGGTCGCAGGCGGCCAGCCCGACTGCGGCCAAGAGGATGGCCGGCAGCCAGAGCGCGCGGTATGCCGATCCGTTGATCATGCGCAAAACAGTTGTGAAATCCTCCACACAGTATAATATAGCCGCTGGTCGCCCCGTGCACGTGCATCTCTCGGAGGACGGAGAATGATCTCAATCCAGCACCTCTTCATGTGCCTCACCGCCGGCGGCCATCCCGTCACGATCCTCAACAACGTGTCGCTGGAGATTCCGGAGAAGCAGATGGTCGCGATCGTCGGCCCGTCGGGGAGCGGCAAGTCCACCCTGCTGGGGCTGATCGCCGGCTTGGACAGGCCTACCTCCGGCTCGATCCTGCTGGATGGCGTGGACATCACCACCCTGGCCGAAGACCAGATGGCCCGCTACCGGCGACAGAAGATCGGCTACATCTTCCAGTCCTTCCACCTGATCCCCACCCTCACGGCCCTTGAGAATGTCGCGGTCCCGCTGGAGCTGAACGGGGACCCGCAGGCCAGGGACCGGTCGGCCGAGCTCCTCGACGCAGTGGGATTGGGCGACCGGCTGGGCCACTATCCGGTGCAACTGTCCGGCGGGGAGCAGCAGCGCGTGGCGGTGGCCCGCGCCTTCGCGTGCCGGCCGCCGATCCTCCTGGCCGACGAGCCGACCGGCAACCTGGACTCGACCACCGGGCAGCAGGTCATCGAGCTGCTCCTCTCGCTGAACCGCGACCAGGGCAGCACGCTCGTGCTCGTCACCCACGACCCGGCCCTCGCCTCCTACGCCGAGCGGGTCGTGGCCCTCCGCGACGGCCGGATCGAATCGGATCAAACGAGATGAAGGGTAGTCCTTCTCTGAGGTCGTTCCCGTTTTCTCTTCGCATGGCTTGGCGGGAAACACGGGCGGCCTGGCGCCATTTCCTCTACTTCTTCGTCTGCATCGCGTTGGGAGTGGGGGCCCTCGTCGGCGTGGCCCTCTTCGCGGCTAAGGTGGAGCGGGCCGTCACGCGGGAGGCGCGGGGCCTCATGGCGGGCGACCTGGAAGTCCGCCTCTCCCACCCGCTGAGCGAAACAGGGCAGGAAGTCCTCCGTTCACTCGCCCCGCGCGGGATCGCGGTCGCGCACGTGAGTGAGCTGGCCGCCATGGCGGCGGTGGTCACGGATGACCCCACGGCGCAGCGGATTCCTTCGCAGATCGTGGAGCTCAAGGCGGTGGAGGAGGGCTATCCCTTCTACGGCGCGCTCGTGCTCGACTCGGACCAGACGTTGATGCGCTTGCTGGCTCCGCCGGAGGAAGTGTGTCGGCGGGGAGAGGGTGTGGGGGAAGGGAGAGCCTGTTACGGAGCTGTGGTGCAGGAGTCGCTGCTGATCCGCCTGGGCCTTTCGGTCGGCCAGCAGGTGAAGATCGGCGAGGCGGTCTTCACGATCACCGGCGTGCTCAAGAAGGAGCCGGACCGGGTGGCCGGGGCCTTCAGCCTGGGACCCCGCGTGATGGTCTCGCAAGAAGGGCTCGCCGCCGCTGCGCTCGTCAAGCCGGGAAGCCGCGTGCGGGAACGGTATCTTCTGAAGGTCCCGGCCGGCACCGCGATCGAGCCGCTGCTCTTTGAGCTGCGCGGCCGGCTTGCGCGGGAGTCGGCCCGCGTGATCCATTACCGGGACGCTCAGCCGCAGCTCAAGCGCTTCCTGGATCAGCTTACCCGCTACCTCGGCCTCATCGGCCTGACCGCCCTCTTCGTCGGAGGGATCGGCGTGGCCAGCTCGGTCCAGGCCTTCCTGCGGGAGAAGATGACGACGATCGCCGTCCTCAAGACCGTGGGCGCCAATTCGGGAACGGTCCTCCGCACCTATCTGATCCAGACCCTGCTGCTCGGGACGGTCGGCAGCCTGGTCGGCATCGCCCTCGGCCTGGCCCTGCAAGCCGGGCTTCCCGGGCTGATGGCTACGCTCCTGCCGCTCGCCGCGATCGAGTTGACGGCGACATCCGCTTCAGCGGCCCTGCCGATCCTGAAGGGGATGGCCATGGGTATCCTGACCACGCTGCTCTTCACCCTCTGGCCGCTTTTGGGCGTCAGGGACGTCCGGCCGGCGGTGATCTTCCGGCGGGACGTGCTTCCCGTCGCAGGCATGTGGCAGCCCCTGTTTCCCTTGGACTGGCGGAAGCTCCTCGCGTCGGTGGACCGGGTGCGCGTCGGGACGGCCCTGGGCATCGGGCTCGGCCTGGCTGGCTTGGCCATCTGGCAGGCCGGTTCCTGGCGGGTTGGGCTCCTCTTCATCGGGGCCCTGGCTGCGGCGGTGCTCGTGCTCTACGTGGCCACGCTGCTCCTGATCCGTGTCCTCCGGCTCGTGCCCGGTCCCCGCTCGCTGGCCCTGCGTCATGCGATCGGGAACCTCCACCGGCCGGGCGGCCAGGCCGTGGGGGTGATGGTCTCGGTAGGCATCGGGGTCATGGTGATCGTGGGCGCCTCGCTGCTCGAACGGTCGCTCGTCAACGAGCTGGGGGAGAACCGGCCGGTGAATTCGCCCACCTTTTTCTTCATTGACATCCAGCCGGACCAGCGGGAGGGCTTCATCCATCTGTTGGGCAGCCTGCCGAACGTGCCCCGTCCCGAGCTGACGCCACTCGTCCGCTCGCGCCTGCATGCGCTCAACGGGAAGCCGGTGGAGCTGGAGGAGGAGGCCGGCGGGGAGGCGGCTGAGGGCGAGCGGAACCGGCCGGAGCGGCCAAGAGACCAACAGAAGGGTCGAGAGGATCGGAAATCCTGGTACGCCACCCGCGAGTACGTGCTGACGTTCCTGGACTCTCTGCCCAAGGACAACGTGATCCTCAAGGGCCGGTGGTGGCCGGCCGGGGAGCTCTCGCCCGGGCCGCTCGTGTCGGTGGAGGAAGAGGCGGCCAGGAACCTGGGTCTGGACCTCGGCTCCACGGTCGAGTTCGAGATCCAGGGGGCCACGGTGACCGCTGAGGTCTCCAGCATCCGCAAGGTGGACTGGAGCACCTTCTCGACGAACTTCTACATGATCCTCTCGCCCGGCTCACTGACCGGGGCGCCGTTCACCTACGTCGCGACGGTCCGGGTGCCGCCCGAACAGGAAGTCCCGCTGCAGCAGGCGGTGGTCGCCGCCTTCCCGAACGTCACGGCCATCAACATCGGGGACGTGCTGGACAGTTTTTCGCGGATCGTCGAGCGCCTCTCCCTGGCCATCCGGGGCGTAGCCCTCTTCTGCGTGCTGACCGGCGGCATCGTCATGGCCGCCGCCCTGGCCGCCACCCGCTACCGGCGGCTCTACGAATCCGTGATCCTCAAGGCATTGGGCGCCACGAGAACGTTGGTCGCACAGGCCTTCGCCGCCGAATATGCGATGCTGGGAGCCGTGGCGGGCCTGCTCGGCATCCTGCTGGCGAGCGTCCTCTCCTGGACGCTCCTCTATTTCGTCTTCGAGTTGAGCTGGTCGTTCCATCCGAAGATCCTCGTCGTCAGCCTCCTGCTGACGGTCCTCCTGACCCTGGCGGTCGGCTTCCTCAGCACGTTCCGCCTCCTTGGGGAGAGGCCGCTCGCCATCCTCCGGCACGAGTAAGGCTGCTGAAAAAAGCCGCCAGCTTCGTTCAATCACCCATTGCACGAAGCTAAGCAATGGGTACCCGGCGTCTCCCTGCGACGTACCTCCCCAAAAGTACGCCTCAGTCGCCGCGCTTCCTGCGGCCTTGCTGGCAGCGTTTTTGAGCAGCCTTCAGGAAGGAAAGCGGGCTGGTTGCCTCCTGCCGCTTGCCTCCTGTGCCCGGTTCGTGCAGGATCGGCTCCCATGGGGATCACTCTGCGATTCGAGGACCAGGAGCTGGCCCGGTCGCTCACGGCCATCTGCGAGACCGTGCGCGCGGCGGGAGGCCGTGCCCTCTTGGTGGGCGGTTGCGTCCGTGACGCGGCCCTCGGCCTTCCAGCCAAGGACCTGGACCTCGAAATCTACGGGATTGCGCCGGAGGGATTGCGCGACCTGCTGGCGCCGCACTTCCCTCTCGAGCTCGTCGGCCAGTCCTTCCGGATCTTCAAGGTCCGGGGCCTGCCGATAGATCTGTCCCTGCCCTGCCGTAAGTCCGTCGCGGTGCCCGCGGCGGCCTCCTACGATCCGACCATGACGGTCGGGGAGGCCGCCTCGCGGCGGGACTTCACGATCAATGCGATCGCGCTCGATCCGCTCACCAGCGAAGTGCTCGATCCGCACGGGGGCCTCCGCGACCTTGAGGCCCGTGTCCTTCGGCACACGTCGGAGAAATTCGGCGAAGACCCGCTGCGCGTCCTCCGCGCCGTGCAGCTTGCGTCCCGGTTCGACCTGACCGTGGCGCCGGAGACCGTCTCGCTCTGCCGGACCCTGAGCCACGAGGGGTTGGCCAGGGAGCGGGTGTTCGAGGAGTGGCGCAAGCTGCTCCTCAAGGGAGTTAGACCTTCCCGCGGCCTGAGCTTTCTCAAGGACTGCGGCTGGGTGAACGGTTATCCGGAGCTGGTCCCGCTCAGCGGCTGCCCGCAGGGGCCGGACTATCATCCGGAGGGGGACGTGTGGACCCACACGCTCCACTGTCTGGACGCCTTCGCGGGGGAGCGAATCGGCGACGACTGGGAAGATTTAATCGTGGGCTTCGCCGTCCTCTGCCACGACCTCGGCAAGCCGGCCGCGACCAGGACGGAACGGGGGCGCATCCATTCGCGCGGGCACGAGACGATCAGCGAGGAGCTCACCGTGACGTTTCTCCGCCGACTCACGAACCAGGAGGCCCTCGTCGAGGCGGTGGCGCCGCTCGTGCGCGCGCACCTGCGGCCGCAGGCCCTGTACGAGGCCAAGGCCGGGGACAGCGCGGTCCGCCGCCTGGCCCGGGAGGTGGGCCGGATCGATCGGCTGGTGCGGGTGGCCCGCTTCGACCAGATGGGAAGGCCGCCGAGACCCTTCGACGGCTTTCCCGCAGGAACCTGGCTGCTGGAGAAGAGCCGGACCTTGGGGGTGGAGCGGGAGAAGCCCAAGCCGCTCGTCCTGGGCCGGCACCTGCTGGAGCTGGGGCTCGCGCCAGGCCAGCAGGTCGGCCGGATCCTCGCCGCCTGCTACGAGGCCCAGCTCGACGGCACCTTCACGACGCTGGACGAGGGCATCGAATACGCAAAACGGGAGCTGACCCGGCGCAGAATTCTGAGTTAGGGGACCGTCACAGGACCAGCATGGTGGCCAGCCAGAGGAACAGCCCCATGCTGGCCACGTCCGTCGCGGTGGTGACGAAGATGCTCGAGGCGGTGGCCGGGTCCGCGCCGAACTTTTTGAGCGCAATCGGCACCAGCGCGCCGAAGACCCCGCTGACGATGCAGCTCCCGGTCATCGCCAGCAGCACGACCGCCGCCAACATCGGGGCGTGCGGATGGCCGTGCAGGCTGGCGTAGCCGTACATCGCCAGCGCCGCCACCACTCCCACGAGCGCGCCGTTCAGCAGGCCGAGCAAGGCTTCCTTGCTGAACTGTTGTTTCTCCTTGCCGCGGCGCAGCTCCCCCAGTGCGAGCCCGCGCAGGGTCACGGCCAGGGCCTGGCAGCCGGTGTTCCCCGACTGGCCGGCCAGGACCGGCAGGAAGACCGCCAGGGCCACGACTTGGCCGATGGTTTCTTCAAATACTCCGACCACTCCCGCGGCCAAAAACGCCGTGAGCAGATTGATCTGCAGCCAGGGGTGACGGAACTTGAAGCTGCGCCACCAGTGCGTGGCCAACCGCTCTTCCTCCTCGACGCCGACCATGCGGCCGGCCTGGGCGCTGATCCTGGTGTTCTGCTCTTCGAACAGCACGTAGCCGCGGACCAGGCCGACGATCCGGCCCTGTTCGTCGCACACCGGATAGACCGGATAATGCCGGTGCCACACGGCGCGGACGGCATCGGGCACCCCCATGCGCGGGGTGAGGAAGAAGGGGTCCCGCAGCATGATGTCGGCCACGCGCTGCGTCGGCTCCGCGAGCACCAGCTCCCGCATCACGAGCACGCCCAAGAGCTTCTTCTGCGCGTCCGTCACGTAGCCGTAGGTGATGAAGGCTTCCTTCACCATCGTTCGCAACTGCTCGATCGCCTCCCGCACGGTCAGGTCCGGGCTGAACAGTCCGATGGGCCGCTCCATCAGCCGGCCGACGGAGTTCACCGGAAAGGTCAGGTTCACGGCCCATTGCTCGCTCTGCGGCGACGGCAACAGGGAGAGGACGGCTCTCTTCCGGTCCTTCTTGAACCGCGACAGGATTTTCAGGGCGAGCGAGTGATTGAGGGCCAGCAGGACCTTGCCGATCACCTGATCCGGCTCCTGCATGAGCTGCTCCGCGGCCCCTTTCGGCGTGCTCTGCTCGACGTCCGCGGTCAGCTTCTTGACGTGCTGCTCGTGGCCGGCGTCGGGAGCGGCGGTTGAGGATTGCGGCGTCGGTTCCATCGTCAACCCCTTCGTGTCGGTTGTCGGTGAGGGAAAGATCAGGTCGCGGGGTGCGGCTGCCCGGTGAACGGCTTGAGATACCGGACGAGGCCGTCGCCGGCCGTCCTCTTGAGCCTGACGAAGACGTGCAGTTGCTCGAGATACTGGTCGAGGATCTTCCCGCCCAGGTCAATCTTACGGTCGGCCAGGAACCGGTGCACGTCCCGTTCCAGCTCGGGCGTGGCCAGCCCGGCGAAGCCGTCGCACATCCGCCGGAGTCCCTGCTTGGGATAGAGCCGGTCCATCGTGTCCCAGTTGGCCTTGACGAATTCCCAGGCCAGCTCCCGCCCGGAGGGGCTCATGAGCAGCAGCCGGACCATGAACGGCGCGTCCTGCGTGCGGAAGTCTCCGTTGATCGTGCAGCCCAAGGTCCGCTTCAGCAAGTCGGGCGGCTGGAAAGAAGCGAGCGAGAAGAGATAGCGCCGCTCCTCCTGAGGCGTGGCCGCGGTCCGGAACCGCTCGAAAAATTCCTCGTATCGCGCCGAATCGCCCGTGTGGGCCAGGACGGCGATCAACGCCGGCAGCACGTTGGCGTCCACCGCGGCGGGATTTCTCTGCTGCTCGACATAGGCTTCGGCCGCGCGGGCCTGGACGGCCGGGTCGTTGCCGATCGTCCCGAGCGCCCGGATCAGGTCGCCGCGGAGCTGGCGGGCCAGCTCGTCCTCGGCCGGCCTCGGCGTCCAGCCGAGGGAAGCCGCCGCCCGGTGCAGACGGTCGCGGACGAGGGCCTCCAGCCCGGCCCGGTCTGCCGGCTCGACGAGCCGGTAGAGGGTGTGGAAGGAATCGATGAGGACCGTCCAGACGTTCTTGTCCTGCTCCGTGCGGAACCGTGCCGTGAGGTCGAGGTACTCGGTTACGGGCAGGAGGCCGGCGACCGTGACGGCCCAGGCGTCGTTGACCAGGTTGAATCGCTCGATGGGGGCCAGGTGCTCCGGTGTCCGTAAGAGCCGTTCCAACAAGGCCGGCTCGTAGCGCACTCGATAGAAGCCGTGACCCTGCTCGTTCACCAGCACCGATTCGAAGCCAGGCGGCAGATCGAAGCTGGTCCCCTTCTTGGTCAAAAGGAGCCGATGGCTGGCGGCGGCGCCTCGGACGGTCACGCGGAGCTGCAGGGGCACCTGCCAAGTCACATCGGCCGGCTCGCCCGCCGCGGGCGCGGGGCGCGAGGCACGAGGCGAGGGGGAAGGGAGATAGGTGAAGCGTTGTTGGGTCAAGCGCAACTGCGAGCCTTGCAGCCTCACCGTGATGAGCGGATAGCCGGGCCGGAAGATCCAGCCGTCCATCAGGGCCGGCACCGGCTGCCCGGCCGCCTCGCCCAGGGCGGTCCAGAGGTCGCCCGTGTCCGCGTTTCCGTAGGCGTGGCGGCGCAGGTATCCGCGGATGCCGGAACGGAACACCTCCGGCCCCAGGTGCTGCTCCAGCATGCGGAGCACGGAGGCGCCCTTCTCGTAGGTCAGCACGTCGAACATCGCGTCCGCATCCTTCGGGGCCCGCACCGGGTATTCGATGGGCCGGGAGCTGTGCAGCCCGTCCACCGCTAGGGCCGCGGCGCGCGACACCCCGAAGGCGGTCCAGCGCCGCCACTCCGGCTTCCAGGCGTCCACCGCCAGCATCTCCATGAACGAGGCGAAGGCCTCGTTGAGCCAGAGCCCGTTCCACCAGCTCATCGTCACGAGGTCGCCGAACCACATGTGCGCGTTCTCGTGGGCGACCACGTCGGCGATCCGTTCGAGCTCGGCGTGGGTGGCGGCCTGCTCGTCCACGAGCAAGGCGGACTCCCGGAAGGTGATGGCGCCCAGGTTCTCCATCGCGCCGGAGGCGAAGTCGGGAATGGCCAGCAGGTCCAGCTTGTCGCCCGGGTAGGGCAGGCCATAGTAGTCCTCGAAGAAGCGGAGCGAGAAGGCGCCGATCTCCCGGCCGAACCGGGCCAGCCGGCGCTTGCCGCGCACGCACCAGACGCGCAGTTGGGTCCGGCCGACGGCCACCGGGTCGCTGGCCTCCAGCTCGCCCACGACGAAGGCGACCAGATAGGTGGACATGCGGATCGTGTCCTTGAACCGCACGACTTTTTTGCTTCCCTCGATCCGCTCGTCGAGGATCTCGGTGTTGGACAGGGCGGTCAAGATCGGATCGATCGCGAGGGTCACGGAGAAGACAGCCTTGAAGGCCGGCTCGTCCCAGCAGGGGAAGGCCCGGCGGGCGTCGGTCGCCTCGAACTGGGTGGCGGCCAGCGTGCGGATCCGGCCGGCCTCGTCCTTGTAGGTGCTCCGGTAGAAGCCCCGTAGCTTGTCGTTCAGGAGGCCCTTGAACGAGAGGCGCAACAGCCAGGAACCGGGGGCCAGCGGCTCGGGGAAGGAGAGCCGGCACCGTTCCTCCGGTTCCTGGAGCTCCACCGCCGCCTGGAGCCTCCGCCTGGCCTCTCCGTCCCGTTCGATCGTCGCCTCGGTCACGGTCAGCTCGGCGGCGTTGAGGAGGATCTCGCTCGTGGGCTCGGCGACGGTCACCGAGATGGTCGCGAGGCCGGAAAAGGTGCAGGTCGCCAGGTCCGGCTCGAGCCGCAGCTCGTACCGGCTGGGGATCACGGTGGTGGGAAGCCGGTAGGGATCCACTGGCCCGTCCTTCACCGTCCGGCGCGCCGGGACGCCTGCCTGGTCTCCACTCCGCGGGAGGTGCCCACGATCAGGAGGGCCGTGCGGCCGACGAAGAGGCCGGTTTCCACCACGCCGGGAATCAGGTTGAGCCGGGCTTCCAGGGCGGCCGGCTCGGCGATCCGGTCGAGGTGCAGGTCCAGGATGTAGTGGCCGGCTTCGGTCCGGAACGGCTCGCCGTTCTTCTCGCGCCGCTGGGCCTTGGCGCCCGCTCCCGCCGCCTGCTCAACCTGCTGCGCCGTGCTCCGCCAGCCGAAGGTGGCCACTTCGATCGGGAGCGGGAAGGTGTTGCCCAGGACCGGGACCAGCTTCGATTCGTCCACGACGACGATGAGCCGCCGGGACGCGGCGGCCACGATCTTCTCGCGGAGCAGCGCGCCCCCGCCTCCCTTGATGAGGTTGAGCTGCGGGTCCACCTGGTCCGCCCCGTCGATGGCGACGTCGATCTGCCAGGCCCCGTCCAGCTCCAGGAGCGGGATGCCCGCCTGGGCGGCCAACTCGGCCGTTTCCCGCGAGGTCGGCACGCCCTTGATCGCGAGACCCTTCCGGACCCGCTCGCCGAGGGCCTTGATCATGTGGCGGGCGGTCGAGCCGGTGCCCAGCCCCACGATCTGCCCGTCGCGGACGTGTTGGACCGAGGCCTCAGCGGCCATTCGTTTCAGGTCGTCTGCTGAAGTGTTCATGCTCATGACGCTGATTCGGCTCTCATCCGGGCGGCGACCGAGGCCGCGCCCAGCAAGGCGGTTTTCTGGTTCGTGATGACGCGGACCGGGATCGCGCCCAGAAGCTGCTTGTAGCGGCCCTTGGCTGTGAAGGCCTTCATGAAGGTTCCGTCCTTCAGCTTGGGCAGGATCTTGGGCGCGATGCCGCCGCCCACGTAGACCCCGCTCAGCGCCAGGGCCTTCAACGCCAAGTTGCCGGCCTCGGCCCCGTAGATCGAAGCGAACAGGTCGAGCGCCTGGACGCAGATGTCCGCCTGCCGGTTGAGCCCGACCTCGGCGATGACGGCGGCCGGGTCCCCGACCTTCAGCTTCTCCGCTACCCAGGTGGGCTCGTTGCGCTTCGTGTCCCGGAGGAACTCATAGATGGCGTGTAGGCCCGCCCCGGACAGGACCCGCTCGTAGCTCACGTGGAGGTACTGGGTCCGCAGGCGCCGGAGCAGGTCAATCTCCAGGTCGCTGGTCGGGGCGAAGGAGACGTGGCCGCCCTCCGAGGGCATGGGCCGGTACTGGGTGCCGTCCCAGAACAGGATGGCCTCCCCCAGCCCCGTGCCTGCGGCGATCAGAGCCATCGGGCCTTTCGAAGGCGGCGGCGTGCCGGCATTCAGCGTGGCGGTTTCATCCGGGTTCAGAACCAGGAGCCCATAAGCCGTGGCCTCCAGGTCGTTCAGGAGCCGAACCGGGCCGATCTTCAGGTCCTTGGCCAGCTCGTGACCGTCCACCATCCACGGGAGGTTCGTCGTCCGGCAGCGGTTGTCAATCACCGGCCCCGCGATCCCGAAACAGGCCGCTTCGACCGTGGGCGGCTCCTCGGCCACTGGCTTGGCGGTCTCCGCGGTCGTCTCCTCCGAGTCTTGCTCCTTCGATGCTCCTTCGTCCTTTCCCCTCCCTTCCTCCTCCGGTTCCTCCTCGGGAGCCGGCGGGGTGAGAAACTCCGTCAGCACCTCTTCGAAGGACTTGTAGTCCCCGCTCGCGAAGGTCTGCTCCCGAACCGGCTCCACCCGCTCGGTGCGCCAGTCGAAGAGGGCCAGGATGGTTTTGGTGCCGCCGATATCGCCTGCGAGAATCATTTCTGCATATCCCTCAATTACTCCTCGTGCGAAACCATCCCTTGCTTGGCGATCGTGAGGCCGGCCGCGGCCACGCGATCCAGGAACCAGATCAGCCGTCCCTGCGCCGGCCGGATCATGGTGGCCGGCAGGCTCCGGTCCTCGCCCTTGGTTCCCTCCAGCACCGAACGGACGATCGCCTCCTTCCCGGCGCCGCTGACGAGGAAGACGACCGTCCGGGCCCGGTTGATGGCCGGCACGGTGAGGGTCAGTCTGGCTTTCACCCCTTTCGGCGACTGGCTGCTCACGACCAGCCGATCCTTCTCGTCCAGCGCCGGCGTGCCGGGAAAGAGGGAGGCGGTGTGCCCGTCCTCGCCCAATCCCAGCAGGACGAGGTCGAAGCAGGGCCAGGCCGGCGCCGGCGTTTCGAACTGTGTACGGATCATGGTTTCGTACTGGCGGGCCGCTCTCTCCGGATCTGGAGCCTCCCCGGGCATGCGGAAAATCTGCTGCTGGCCGATCCTCAACGGCTGGAACAGGGTCTCCTGGGCCATGCGGAAGTTGCTCTCCGGATGGTCCGGTGGCACGCACCGTTCGTCGCCGAAGAAGAACTCCGCCTTGCTCCAGTCCATCCGGCGCGACGAGTTCAAGCCGGCCAGGGTGCCGTACAGGGTCCGCGGCGTCGTCCCGCCGGAGAGCGCGACCCGGAAGCGCCCGTTTGCGGCGATGGCCTCCCCGCCGAGCCAGACGACCAGGTCGGCTGCCTCGCGGGCCAGCTCCGTCCCGTCGTCCATGATCCGGAGCTCGGGCGCAGTCATCTCCGGCGTCCTCTCCCGCAGACTCGTGGCTTGCCCGCCTGTAGACGTACCATAATCCGGCTTCCGTCTGCTCGGTCAGCCCCGCGTGCGGCGCGAAGCCTTCCAGGCTTGGCGCGCGGCGCGCGCCAGCGCCTTGATCTTCGCCAGCGGCTGCCGTCCCAGGTGCACGGAGACGACCGGGCGCTGGTGGGCTTGCAGCGACTGGAAGTCACCGACCGCCTGGGCCTGGGCCAGGGTGCCGAACGAATACGGGGCGCCGGGAATCGGCACGTCGGGAGCCATGGGCTCGAGGAGCTGGAGGAACAGCCCGCTGTTCGGCCCGCCCTTGTGCAATTGCCCGGTCGAGTGGAGGTAGCGCGGTCCGTAGCCGGCGGTGGTGGCGACGCAGTAGGTCGTGAGCAGGGTCTTGCGGAGCGTCCGGACCGCTGCGTCCGTCTTGGCGGAGAACCGGGCATAGTTCAGCACCGCGAGGTACTTGCCGGGCGCGGCCTTGGCCAGCAGGTCCGACAGGGAGTCGCTCGCCGGCGGCGTCGGCAGGCGTCCCTGGCTCTTGACCTCTTCGAGCACCCGCCCCGTGTTGTCCTTGCTCTCCTGCACGTTCGGCTGGTCGAACGGGTGGATGCCGAGCAGCCGCCCCGCCACCGCCGTGGCGAACTCCCAGCGGAAGAACTCCGCCGCCAGGTCGTACCGGTCGCGGAGCGTCAGACGCACCACCGGCTGCCCGGCTTTCTCCAGCGCCTTCACGTGCCGGTCCGTCGGCGTGTTGGCGTCGCCGTTGAGGCGGAGGTAGACGAAGAGCCGGTCGTCCCCGTAGGAAGCCGGCGGCGCGAGCGGCTCCTCCGCGACCGGGATCAGGCCGGTCCCCTCTTTGCCGGTGCTCTCGGCCAGCAACTGTTCCGCCCACAGGCCGAAGCTCCGGATCTTCGGGGAGGTCACCAGCGTCACCTTGTCGCGGCCGGCCCGGCCGAGCGTGCCCATGATCGCGCCCAGCATCGCGCCGGGATTCTGCCGGACCGGCACGTCCCGGCCGCAGGCCCGCCCCATCTCGACCCCTCGCCCCAGCAGCACGGTCAGATCAAGGCCCAGGAGGGCGGCCGGGACCAGCCCGAAATAGGAGAGGACGGAGTAGCGTCCGCCGATGTCCGCGGGGTTGAGGAACGTGTCCCGGAATCCACGCTCCTGGGCCAGGGTCGCCAGGCCCGTGCCGGGATCGGTGATCGCGATGAACTGGGCCCCGCCGCGGTTGCCGCGCGTACGGCCGACCAGCTCCCGGAAGTGGGCGAAGAGGGACATGACCTCGATCGTTCCGCCGGACTTGCT
Organism: Nitrospirota bacterium; assembly: GCA_040757595.1. Taxonomy (NCBI): domain Bacteria; kingdom Pseudomonadati; phylum Nitrospirota; species Nitrospirota bacterium. Next base: position 20,956 of record JBFLWP010000003.1, read on the forward strand.
CGCGAGGATGAAGAGCGTCTTGGCCGGCTTGATGGCCCTGGTGACCTCCCGCACGAGGCCGGGGACGGTGGAATCCAGCACCCAGAGGCGCGGAAAGCCGCGGGCCGAGCCGAAGGTGCAGCGGAGCACCTCGGGCCCCAGGCTGCTCCCGCCCATGCCGAGCAGCACGACGTGGCCGATGCCCTCGGTCCGCACCGAGTCGGCGAAGCTCTTCAGCCTGGCGACCTGCTCCTGCATCTGCTCGGCCACGGTCAGCCAGCCGAGGCGGTTGGCGATCTCGGTCGGCGTCGGCTTCCAGAGCGTGTGATCCTTGGCCCAGAGGCGGGCCGTGACCCGCTCGGTTTCCATGTCGCGCAGCGCAGTTTCGACCCCCGTCTGCCAGGAGCCCACTTTGACGCTCATTCCGATGTCCGGCATCGTTCGCCTCGCCTCATGGGAGTATCGGCTGACCGGCTGAGAAGCTCGAGAGCTGGGAAGGTTGCGCCCGCATCTTAGGCCGGCGGGCCGCAAAAGGCAACGGCGCTCAGGGGAGAGGGACGGTCGTCCGCCCGATCAGCAGCGGCATGCCGTCGGTCACGGACCAAGCCAGCGAGCGGGCCGCTTCGGCCGAGAGGGTGAGGCGCAGGAGTGGCGCCGACCGGTCCTGCGCGGGGACGAAGCCGAGCCAGGAAGCGAGGCGGGTCCGCCATTCGCGCCAGCGGCTCCTGCCCCACAGCCAGGGCTGTTCGCGCGCGGGAGGGCCGACGAAGATGGCGAGGGGGGGATCGAAGCCCAGGTCATATTCGCCCGGCATGTCGTCCAGGGCGACGGGTTCCAGGGTCGGATCCTTGCCCGGCTCCAGCTTGGGGCGGTCCACCTGAGGCCTGGCCCTCAGCCGGAAGAGGCCGCGCACCGGCCCCTCTCCCGCCCGACGCGACAGCCTCCAGCCGTGGATGGGCAGCCGGTGCAGCTCGACCCCACGCCCTTTGATGAGCAGCACCCGCTCGGTGAGGTCGAGGATCAGATAGATCTGCGGGCGGGACGCGAGCTTGATCTCTCCTTCGAGCGTCTCGGTCGCCTCGCGGACGGCTTCGACCTCTCCAGCTTCCGCGGGGCGAGGCGTCCACAGGGCGAGGCTCGAAGCGGTCGCCAGAAGCAGCGGCAAGATGAGCCAGAGCGGAGCGGGAAGCGGAATCCGATGCGGGGCGGAGTGGGCGTCCAGCACGCGCTCTCCGGTCAGAAGATCATGAGCGGGGTGCCGATCCTGGCCAGTTGATAGACGGCCCGCAGGTCTTCGTCGTTCAGGCGAATGCAGCCGTGGGTCACGTTCTTGCCCAGCAGCCTGGTGTAGAGGGTACCGTGGATGAAGTAGCCCTTGCCGAATCCCAGGGCGTACTCGCCGAGGATGCCTGGCTCCAGCCGTTGCGCGGGATCCGTCGGCACGTCCAGGCCCTCCTCGAGGAAGGCCCAGTCGGGCTTCACCCAGACCGGGTTGGTCAGCTTCGATTGGACCTTGAACTCGCCGCGCGGCGTGTCGAACACCCAGCGGGTGCCGGGCCGGTCGGGATTGTCCAGGATGGTTCCGGAGCCGGTGGAGGCCAGGGCGGAGAGGAGCACCTGGTCCCGCCGTTTGACGAGCAGCAGGTTCCGCGCCGTGTCCACGACGATGTAAGGCCCGTCGGGCACCAGTTGCGCCAACTGTCTGGCGAGGGCCGTGTGGCGCGCCTTGAGGGCGTCGAGGGACGGCGTCGGCTTGGCCTGCGGCTGACTCGCCGGTTTGTCCGCGCTCGTGCCCAACGCGTCCGGCCGGTCTCCGGAGACGGCTGCGGCGGCCAGGAGCAGCGCGGCGGCCCCTGCGATGGCCGTCATCCTGATGTGGAACAGCAGGCTCACGTCGTTTCTCTCAGCTCTCGACCGACTGCGCCAGCTCGGCGAGGGCCGTGGAGACGGCGTTGGCGACTTCCGTGGCCCCCACGATCGTGACCGGCGTGCCCACCTCGACGGCCTCGAAGAGACGGTCGATCTGGCGGTTCTCCAGCATGACGCAGCCCAGGGTCTGGACGAGGCTCTCGTCGTCCCCGCCGTGGATTTCGATCTGCCCACCGATGAAGGACGAGGTCGGAATCGAGCCGGCCACCCGGGCCCGCGTGAAGCGCCGCCGGTCTTCCGCGTTGGGATAGTCCAGCAGCAGCGCCCGGTAGAACTTGGTCTGGCCGCGGTCCCGCTTCCGGATGATCCGGTACTGTCCCTCCGGCGTCGCGCCGTCGCCCTGGTAACGCTTCTCCAAGATGCCGTTATAGCCGAGCCCGATGGAATAGGACACCACCGGCCGGCCGTTCCGGTAGAGGGTCAGGCGGCGGTCGGCCTTGCTGATGACGATCGCGGGGGCGTGGTGCGCCCGCGACCAGTCCACCGTGTGACGGACCATGCGCCGCCAGCCCACCACTCGCCGCGCGTCGGCATAGCGGCCGAGCTCGGCGCTCAAGCGGGCGATCTGATCGTCCAGCAGATCGGAAGCCTGCTCCGCCGTTCGCAGGGAACGGGAGTAGAAGCCCTGCTCGAAGAACGACCGGGCCTGCCTGGCGAGGAGCTCCGTCTCGACGGGCCGCTGTCCCAGGACGACCCGGCCGCCCATCCCGTCGAGGCTGCTGGTGAACAGCTTGAGCCGGTCTTCCAGCGCGGTCAACCGCCCTTCCGCCTTGACCCGTTCGGCTTCTCTCCGTTGCGAGGCCGCGGAGGCGGCGCGCAGTCCCTCCTCATGCACCTTGTGCAGATCGGCCAGCAGCGGGTTCGTCTCCCAGGGCCAGTGAATGAGGTCTTCGTCCACCGACAGCCGCCCCTTGAACGAAGCCCAATGTTCGACGAACCGGGCGTATTCCTCCGGCGCGAATTCCGCTCCCTGGATCGCCGTCAGCTCGCGATCCAGCGTCTCCACCGCTTCGAGCAACTCGGGCGGCATCTTCTGCACGCAGGCGACCAGGCTCAACCCCAGGCCCAGACAGACGACGGCCAGCCGCAGGCCCCCCGAGGCCACACGACGGCTGGCCGAATCGGCATGGGATCGTCTGATCGAAAAAGCGGGACCCGGCATCGGCTACTTCTTCTTCCCCTTGGCCGCGGACACCTTGGCGAGCGCCTTCTCGACCTCGGCCGAGACCGCCTGGCTCTTTTCCTGGATGGCTTTGGCCTTGGCTTGGGCCGCCAGGTAATCCTCCGCGTCAATCGCCTTCTGCACCTCGGCCAGCGAGGCGGCCAGCCCCGCCGCATCCGCCTTGATCGCTTCCAGCGCGGCCCGATCCTTGCCGGCCGGCGCCTTGGCGACCAGTTCCTGGGTCTTCTTCACCGATTCCTGCGCCGCCTGCTGGGCCTGGGCGGCCGCCGCCTTGGCCTCCTCCTTCTTCTTCCCGGCCTCGGTCGTCACCCGCCCCGCGTCCGTCTGGACCGAGGCCAGCAACTCCTCTGCTTTACCATAATCGCGGACAAGAGCAAACTTGGCATCCTGATCCGCAATTTCCTTCTTGGCGCTGTTCAGCGCTCCCTCCAGTTTAGCAAAATCTTCCGCCAGGTAGGCGGGGGCGCCGGCGGTGCGGGCCTCGTTCACCGCTTTTTCGGCGGCCGCGAGCTTCTCGGTCGGGGCCTGCGCGCATCCGACCGCCAGGACGAACAGGGGCGCCAGCGCGCCTGCGAACCATCGCTTCATTGAGCAATCCTCCTTATCTGCTTGAACCTTTTCCCTTGCGTCGCCGTGCCGTCATCGCTTGGGGAATTCGCCAAGGGCCCCGAGACCGTGGGTGAGATGGTGACTCGGACGGGAAACTGGTGGTCCCTCCGGCCAAGCGGAACTTGGCCGGAGGGACCAACCCTTCCGCCAAGCCGTGTTACTTCTTGGGCATCTCTTCCTTCTTGGCCTCGCCCTTCTTCTTCCCCTTCATCTTACCGGCCTTCTTGCCCTCTTCCTTCTTGGGCTCTTCCTTCTTCTCAGCCGGAGCCGCGGGCGCAGCAGGCGCGGCAGGAGCCGCCGCCTTCTCGTCAGCCTGCACGAAGGTGGTCGCGCTGAAGCTTAGCCCGATGACCAGGGCCAACATGGACAGGAACAGCTTCATAGAATCGTCACCTCCTTTCTTCCATAGTCTCGCCTCGCGTGAGGCGGATACAGGGCTCTTAGAACAGGGATCCCCACCGAGCAGAAAGGATCGAGCAAAATTGACGCCAAAAGGCGGACGCGGCTCGGAGCCGATAAAATGTCTCGAAGTTCCCGCATCCTGTGCGAACCCCAAAACTCTCTGATGCTCCGTTTCCGTGGCGGAATGGTCAAGATTCGACAAAACCGCCTCAGGGCGGGAAAGCCAGGAGAGAAGAGAGGCAGACGCCGGCAATTCCAACGGGGGCATGGAATTGACAGGCTCTCGCAAGGCCCCCTATAATGCCCACCTTTGTCCATTCCGAACGGGCGGGAAGGAGCCAGGTCATGTCGTTCACGTTCAGGCAACCCTCGAATTTAAAAAGAAAAAGAGAGCACGGATTCCGGAAGCGGATGAGCACCAAAAACGGCCGCAAGGTCCTCGCCCGCCGGCGAGCCAAGGGTCGGGCTCGGCTCGCGGTTTGAATCCAGGCGTGGGATGCCCCGCCCGTCCGGAGACCGCCGATTCTTTCTCCGCGCCAGCAGGGAGATTGAGCGGGCCAAGCGGGAGGGTCGTCGGCTTCAGACACCGGTCTTCAACCTCGTCTCCTGTCCTAGGCTGCCTTCCGAATCAGGCCAGGCGTCCTCGCGGGTCGGCATCGTGGTCGGGAAACGTCTGGGCGCTGCGGTCACGAGGAACCGCGCCAAGCGAATTTTTCGCGAGCTCGCCCGGCAGATCAGGGGGCAGTTGGCGGGGGGCCACGATCTGCTGGTCTTTCCGAGACGGGAGGCGCTTGAGATCAGCCACGCGCAGCTTCGGAGCGCCTGGGTGTCCGCGCTCAGCCGGGCCGGCCTGTTGACCGCCGAATCATCCGAGCCATGCGGCAACTCTGCCTCAGAATGATCGGCCTGTACCGACGGTGGGTCTCGCCCCTGCTGCCCCCCGCCTGCCGATTCGAGCCCACCTGCTCGCAGTATGCGTGGGAAGCGGTCAGACGGTATGGGGTGCTGCGCGGACTCGGCCTGGCGTCGTGGCGGCTGCTGAAGTGCCATCCGTTCCATCCAGGCGGGTACGATCCGGTGAAATGAGCGGCCTCCGTCGGCAGCCCGCTTGGCCGAGGTCCTGAATCGGGAGCCGCACGGGCCCAGATTTTCTACGAGAGGCCGGTCGCTGATCGGCTACGTCATACACGTCATACAATGGAAAAGCGCGTCGTCATCTTTCTTGTCCTCTCGCTGGCCATTATCCTGAGCTACGACTACCTCCTCAAGGAGTTCGGGCTCGCTCCCAAGCCGTCCCCGCAGCCCAAGCCGGCGTCGCAAGCGGCTCCACCTCCTGCGGCTTCTCAAAGCCGGACCGGGTCTCCGGAATCCTCCGGCGAGCCGGTCCAAAGCCCGCCGCCGTCCGGCCGGCAAGCTGCGGCGAACGGGGCGCCGGCCGTTCCTGCGACCGGTGAGCAGACGGTGGAAGTCGTCACCCCGCTCTATCGCGCGGAGTTCACCAACCGCGGAGCCGAGATCAAGGGATGGGAATTGGCTCGTTACCGGACTGCAGACCGGGAGCAGCCCAAGCCGGTTCAACTGCTGACCCAGCACGACCCGGCCACGGGGCCGCTGGCGATCCACACGGTAGACCCGAAAATCACCAAGCGGCTGCGCGAGGGGCTCTACGGCGCTGAGCGGGACTTCTCGACGCTGGACGCCGAGCATCCGACCGGTCACGTGACGTTCACCTACCGGGAGCCGGAATCCGGCGCGAGGGTGACCAAGCGCCTGACCTTTCACCACGACAGCTACCTGGTGGACGTCTCGGTGCAGGCGGAGGGGCTCCCCGGCCCGCTGGACGTCGGGCTGGGCGCGAATTTCGGCATCGTCGAATGGGGCGAGGGGTTCATCGGGCTGATCGGGCCGGCTTCGCTGGTGGACGATCAGGTCGAGAAGTCGCTCCCCGAGGCCGAGCTGGAGCGGAAGGGGGCGGTCCGGTGGGTGGCCCTCCAGGACAAGTATTTCCTGAGCGTGTTGATTCCGACCGAGGCCAGCGCGGCGGTCGTCCGGAAGGAAGGGGACAAGCTCGCGACCGCGCGGGTCCGGTTCTCCCCGGCTGCAGGCACGGCCGCCGGGACGGCCAACCTCTCGCTGAAGCTCTACGCCGGGCCCAAGGAGTACGACGGGCTCCGGGCCCTGAACGTCGGGCTCGAAGAGACGATCGACTTCGGCTGGTTCATCTACGGGAGCTGGGACATCGTGCGGGCCGTCGCCAAGCCGCTGTTCTACGTTCTGCGCTTCCTCTACGACTTCACGCACAACTACGGGGTCTCGATCGTCCTCCTCACCGTCGGGATCAAGCTGCTCTTCGTGCCGCTCCAGTACAAGAGTTACAAGTCCATGAAGGAGATGCAGTTCATCCAGCCGAAGGTGGTCGCGCTGCAGAACAAGTACAAGGACGACCGGGAGCGGCTGAACCGGGAGCTGATCAAGCTCTACCGCGACCACAAGGTGAATCCGGTGGGGGGCTGCCTCCCGATGCTGCTCCAGATGCCGGTCTTCGTGGCGCTGTTCAACATCCTCTACATGACGATCGATCTGCGGCAGGCCCCGTTCCTCCTCTGGATCACCGACCTGTCGGTGCAGGATCCCTACTACGTGCTGCCGATTCTGATGGGCGTCTCGATGGTCGTGCAGCAGAAGATCATGCCGAGCACGATGGACCCGGCGCAGGCGAAGATCATGCTGCTGCTGCCGGTGTTCATGACCTTCCTCTTCCTCACGTTCCCGGCCGGCCTCGTGCTCTACTGGCTGACGAACAACGTGCTGACCATTACCCAGCAATTCGTGACGGACCGCTACGTCTACAAACAGCCGACCTTCGCGTCGGCCCCGGAATCGGGCGGAGCGGAGGCCCAGCCCGACGGCCAGAAGCAGGGGGGCAAGCGCAGGAAAGACCGGGGCGCGGAGAAGGTCGAAGCGGACAGCCGGGTCGAAACGTGAAGGGGGCGGACCGTGGAGGGACCCTCCCGACAGGCCGACGATACGATCTGCGCCATCGCGACGCCGCAGGGGGAAGGCGGCATCGGCGTCCTCCGCATCAGTGGTGAGAAGGCCGTCGAGATCGCGGCCGGCCTCGTCCGTCTCCGCTCAGGCAAGAAGCTCGCGTCCATCCGCAGCCACACCCTCTCTCACGCCGACATCCTCGATCTGAGCCAGACAGGGGGCCGCAGCCCCGGCGTCGTGGACGAGGCGCTGGTCGCGGTCATGCGCGCGCCCCGCTCCTACACGGGCGAGGACGTCGTCGAGATCCACTGTCACGGCGGGGCGCTGGTGCTCCAGACCGTTTGCGACGCCCTGCTCCGGCTGGGCGCCAGGCTGGCCGAGCCGGGCGAGTTCACCAAGCGGGCCTTCTTGAACGGGCGGCTGGACCTGACCCAGGCGGAGGCCGTCCTCGACACGATCCGATCCAGGACCGCCGGCAGCCTCCGGCTGGCGCAGGCCCAGTTGCGGGGCAGCCTGTCGGACGAGATCAACCGGCTGCGCGAGGCCCTCGTCCCTCTCCTCGCGCAGGTGGAGGCGGCGATCGACTTTACCGAGGAAGACATTGCCTTCATCCAGCCGCAGGAACTGGCCGACGGTCTCCGGCAGGCCGGCGAAGCCGTCACCCGCCTGATCGAGAGCAGCAAGGAGGGGTTGGTGCTGCGGGAGGGCGTGGCGGCGGCCATCGTTGGCCAGCCCAACGTCGGCAAGTCCTCCCTGCTGAACGCGCTGCTGCAGACGGATCGCGCCATCGTGACGCCGATCCCTGGAACCACGCGCGACGTGCTGGAAGAAACGGTGAACATCCGGGGCGTGCCGGTCCGGCTGCTGGACACGGCGGGCGTGCGGTCCACGGACGATCCGGTGGAGCAGGAGGGAGTGAAGCGGAGCCAGGCGGCGATGGAGCAGGCCGACCTGCTGGTGATCGTGCTGGACGGGTCCTCTCCGCTCACCGAGGCGGACCGGCAACTGCTGGTCCGATCGCGAGAGAAGAAGCGGCTCGTGGCCGTCAACAAGAGCGACCTGCCTGCGCGGGTGAGCGAGGCCGAGATCGAGGCGGCCACTTCCCCCGTGTGGATCTCGGCTAGGACCGGGGCCGGCCTGGACGACCTGCGGGATGCGATCCGGGCGCTGGTGCTGCGTGCGGACTTCGAGCCGGGCGAGTCCCCCGTCGTCACGAAGGTCCGGCATAGGGCTTCGCTGATCAAGGCCGGAGACGCGCTGGCCAACGCCCTGCGCTCGACGGAAGCGCGGCTCTCGGGCGAGTTCGTGGCCGTGGACCTGCGGGCCGCGGTCGAGGCCCTGGGCGAGATCACCGGAGCGGTCACGACCGAGGAGATCCTGGACCGGATCTTCAGGGAGTTCTGCATCGGGAAATAAACAGGCGAGAGGCGCGGGGCAAGCGGCTAGAGGGAATGGCGAAGATGCGAAGGCTCCTTTGCCCCTAGCCCCGCGCCCCTGGCCTCTTGCCAGAGACTCCTATGGCTCTTGAATTCGACGTCATAGTAGTCGGCGGCGGGCACGCCGGCTGCGAAGCGGCGCTGGCCGCGGCGCGGATGGGGGCCCGCACCCTGCTGCTCACGATGGACGAGGGGACGATCGCCCAGATGTCCTGCAATCCCGCGGTCGGCGGCATCGCCAAGGGGCACCTGGTCAAGGAGATCGACGCGCTGGGCGGCGAAATGGGCCGCAACACCGACCGGGCCGGCATCCAGTTCCGCCTGCTCAACACGAGCAAGGGGCCGGCCGTGCGGGCGCTGCGCGTCCAGTGCGACAAGGCCCTTTACCGGCGGGCCATGCAGCAGACCCTGCGGGAGCAGGCCGGCTTGGAGGTCGCCCGCGGCACGGCGGACCGGATCCTCACGCGGGGCGGGGCCGTGACCGGCCTCGTGACCGATTCGGGCGGGTTCCTCACTGCACGGGCGGTGATCCTGACATCGGGTACATTCCTTAAGGGTTTAATCCACGTCGGGCTGAGCCATTTTCCGGCCGGCCGGGGCGGTGAGCGCGCGGCCGAGCACCTTTCGGACTGCATGAAGGACCTGGGGTTCGAGGTCGGCCGGTTCAAGACGGGCACGCCGCCCCGCCTGGATCGCGACACGATCGACTTCGGCGTCATGACCGTGCAGCCGGGCGACGAGCCCCCGCCGCCCTTCTCGGCGCGGACGGAACGGATCACGACGCCGCAGGTTCCCTGCCACCTGACCCACACCAACGAAGAGACGCACGCGGTCATCCGCGGCAACCTGGACCGGTCGCCGATGTACAGCGGCGTGATCGAGGGCATCGGGCCCCGCTACTGTCCTTCGATCGAGGACAAGGTGGTCCGCTTCGCCGACAAGCCGCGGCATCAAGTGTTCATCGAGCCGGAGGGGCTCGAGACGAACTCCTACTATCCGAACGGCATCTCGACGAGCCTCCCCGTGGACGTGCAGGCCGCGATGCTCAAGACGATCCCCGGGCTGGAGCGGGCCAGGATGCTCAAGCCGGGCTATGCGATCGAATACGATTACTTCCCGCCGCGGCAGTTGCACCCGACGCTGGAGAGCAAGCTCGTGGAGGGTCTCTACCATGCGGGGCAGATCAACGGGACCTCCGGCTACGAGGAGGCCGCGGCTCAGGGCATCATGGCGGGGATCAACGCGGTGCTGAAGCTCAGAGGCGAGCCCCCGCTCGTCCTGGACCGGTCCCAGGCTTACATCGGGGTGCTGGTTGACGACCTCATCACCAAGGACGCGCACGAGCCTTACCGGATGTTTACCTCGCGCGCCGAATACCGGCTCCTGCTCCGGCAGGATAACGCGGACCTGCGGCTGACGGAGCTCGGCTATCGGCTCGGTCTGGTCTCTGAATCCCTGTATGCGAAATTTTGCTCCAAGCGGGAGCGAATCGAGCGGGAGGTCGCCCGGTTGAAGGAGACCAGGCTCCAATGGACGCCCGCGCTGAGGGAGAAGCTCGGCGCATGCCAGATCGAGCCGGGCTCGTCCGGCCTGACGCTGGCGCAACTGCTTCGCAGGCAGGACCTCACCTATGACGGGCTGCTGGAGCTGACCGGCGAGGTCGGGCCGGAGGATGGGGAAACCAGGGAAGCCGTCGAGGTTGCGGTGAAGTACGAAGGCTACATCAAGCGTCAGTTACAGCAGGTCGCTTCATTCAAGAAGCTGGAAGAGCGCCGGATCCCGCGGCACTTCAACTATGACGGCGTCGTCGGGTTCTCCCGGGAGGTTCTGGAAAAGTTCAAGAAGGTCCAGCCGGCCTCCATCGGACAGGCCTCGCGGATCTCCGGGGTGACGCCGGCCGCCATCGCCCTCCTGCTCGTTGCCCTCGAACGGGACCGACGGCGAGAGTCTTCACCCCCTTTCAAGACATGATTAAAAACATTTTTATTATCAAATGGTTATAATATAAATCCGGTGAAAAATACCCCTTGACGCCGGAGCCGGATTGTCGTACATGTTCCACGTGGAACAGGACAGGGTTCTGTCCGAAGTCTTGCGACAAGGGGCTCGAGATTTTGGCCTCTCGCTCACCGGCGAAGCACTCGCTTCGTTTCTCCTCTACCTTCATGACCTTTTGGTTTGGAACGACAAGTTGAACTTGACGGCGATCCGCAAGGAGCGAGAGATCGTCGTGAAGCATTTCCTGGATTCCCTGGCCTGCCTTCAGGTCCTCCCGAAAACTGCGGAGCACGTGCTGGACATCGGAACCGGCGCCGGCTTCCCCGGCATTCCAGTGAAGATCCTCTGCCCGGAGGTCGAGCTGACCCTGTTGGAGCCGAGTCTCAAGAAGACGGCTTTCCTCCATCACGTGATCGGCACGCTGGGATTGAAGAAGGCGACGGTCGTCTCCAGGCGAGTCGAGGTGGTGGCTGCCGATCCGGAGCATCGAGCCCGGTATGGAACCGTGCTCAGCAGAGCACTTGAGATCATGGACGTGCTCCCCTTCCTCCGCCCGCTTCTTCGTCCTGACGGCCGGGCTATCCTCTGGCGGGCCAGGCCTTTGGATAAGAACATGGCGCTACCCGGTCTCAAGCTGGTCCAGGAGTTGACCTATACGCTGCCGGAAGGGCATGGTATGAGACTCCTTGCGGTGCTGGAGCCAATCACGAACCAGGCCTGAGCTGCTGGCAATGTTCCACGTGGAACATTGCCTAAGCCACGCAAGATAAGCCGGCGAGATAAGTCGGATAGACGAGGGAACCATTGGGCAGGATCATCGCGATTGCGAATCAAAAAGGAGGAGTTGGAAAAACAACGACTTCCATCAATCTTGCCGCCTCGCTGGCAGTCAGCCAGCGATCCGTTTTGCTGGTGGACCTTGATCCCCAAGGAAATGCCACAAGTGGCCTGGGCGTAGAGCTCGAGGCCGATGATCCGACGATCTACGATTGCCTCATGGGTGGAAGGCCGGCGACGGAGGTCGTTCGGCAGACGGCTGTGGCCGGGCTTAGCCTGCTTCCCGCCAATGCCCACCTGGCCGGAGCCGAGGTAGAACTGGTCGCCGTGCCGGATCGGGAAACGGTGCTGAAGGCGGCGCTCCAGGGGATTGACTCCACCTACGAGTTCATCATCATGGATTGCCCGCCGGCCCTGGGGCTCTTGACGATCAATGGCTTGACTGCCGCCACCTCGGTCCTTGTGCCCGTTCAGTGCGAATACTATGCGATGGAGGGGCTAGGCCGCTTGATGAGCAACGTCCGGCGAGTCCAGGACTCCCTCAACCCGGCCCTGGAGGTGGAAGGTATTCTCCTCACGATGTTCGACTCCCGCAACACCCTGGCCAAGCAGGTGGTCGAAGAGATCCGCTCCCATTTCAAAGACAAGGTGTTCACCACCGTCGTTCCACGCAACGTCACGCTGGCCGAGGCGCCTAGCTACGGTCGCCCGGTCCTGCTCTACAACGCCGCGTCCACTGGCTGCCAGGCTTACCTGGAGCTGGCCAAGGAGTTTCTCAACCATGGAAAAACGAGCGCTCGGTAAAGGACTCGAAGCCCTCCTCCCCACCGTGGTCAGGCCGGCTGCGCCGGATCGGGACGTGCAGCAGGTTTCCGTCGAGCAGATCCATCCGAACCGCTATCAGCCGCGGACCGACTTTTCCGAGACGGAACTGGCGCAATTGGCCGACTCGATCAAGCAAAACGGGCTGCTTCAACCGGTCTTGGTGCGGCGGAAGGGAGACGGGCAGTTCGAGCTCATCGCCGGTGAGCGTCGCTGGCGAGCGGCTAAGCTGGCTGGATTACAGCAGATTTCGGCGATCGTGCGGAATACGAGCGATGAGCAGGCCTTGGTGCTCGCGCTGCTGGAAAACCTCCAGCGCGAGGATTTGAACCCGATGGAAGCGGCCCGGGCCTACCATCGCATGGTCGCGGAATTCGGTTTTACCCAGGATGCTCTGGCCCAACGGATCGGTAAGGACCGCTCTTCCGTAGCCAATATCGTCAGGCTTGTTAATTTGCCAAATGAAATCCAGCAGTTAGTAGAGAGTGGCCATCTGTCGTCCGGTCATGCGAAGGTGCTGCTGGGACTTCCCAAAGGAGAGGCTCAGATCAACCTGGCGCGACAGATCGTCAAGGATCAGCTCTCCGTGCGCCAAGCCGAGCATCTAGCCGAAAGCCGCGTGAAAGGGCGGAAAGCTCGGCGGTCGGCTCCCCGGCAGAAGGCCTACCCTGATTTGGAAGAGCGGCTCCAGCGGCGGCTGGGGACGAAGGTTAGCATCGTCAAGGGTCGGAGCGGCGGGAAGATCGTCCTGGATTATTTTTCCACGGCTGAGCTCGACCGTCTCGTGGAGTTGCTCTTGGGCTGAGCCGCCCGCGCCGGTCGGGCGAGAAAAACGGAATTCCTTGCCTTCCTTCCTACCTTCCAGTATCCTCTGACTTCTTCTTACACTTAGCTGGTTGATCGCGGCGAACCGCACCGTCTTCATGCTTGGGAGGAGGGACCCTTATGTGGAAATGGGACAAGGAAAAGGAAGCGAAACCATCGAGCGCGCCAACCGGTATTTCTCAAGAGGAGGGGGGAGAGATGGCGAATCAGGAAGCAGCAGCCGCCGGGGCCGAAGGGGGAGAGAACGTCATCGCGTTCGTCGGAAAGGGGGTTGAATTCAAGGGCGTCATCACCTACGACGGCACGGTCCGGATCGACGGGCAGCTCGACGGGGAGATCCACACGGAAGGCATCTTGGTTGTGGGCGAGGAAGCGGTGATCACGGCCAAGGTCAGTGCCGGCACGATCATCAGCCGGGGGAAGATCACCGGCGACATCGTGGCCAAGGAAAAAATCAAGCTCATGTCCCCGGCGGTCCTGAACGGGTCCGTGAAGACGCCCATGCTCTCGATGGAAGAGGGGGTCCTCTTCAACGGCAACATCGAAATGGCGCGGGCGGAAGTGCACGAGCTGCCGCGCGAGGCGGTCATGCGCGCGGTCAACGCTCCGCTGTCCAGCATCAAGCGGGTCACGGGATAACGTGCTTGACGGGGCGATCGGTCCCGGCCCGGTTCGGGACTCCGCCCGGTGCGGCAGGCGGTTCGCTGCGGTTCACCGGAACGCTCTGGCCCCGCAGCGGCCAACCCGAGGAGACACCTTATGTGGGGACTCAACGGTCAAAAGAAATCCTCCCTCGTGGAAGACGAAAACTTCACCTTCCTGGGCAAGGGGGTGGACTTCAAAGGGGTCGTCAATTTCGACGGGACGGTCCGGATCGACGGCCGCCTGGAAGGCGAGGTGCACACGAAGGGTACGCTCATCATCGGCGAGCATGCGGTCATCAAGGGGGTCGTCACCGCCGGCACCCTGATCTGCGGCGGGAAGATACAGGCCAACATCACGGCGATTGAGAAGGTCCAGCTCCTCAAGACGGCGATCCTGATCGGCGACGTCCGCTCGCCTTCGTTCTCGATGGAGGAAGGCGCCCATTTCCAGGGCATGTGCGACATGGGCGTGGACAAGTGGGCGGATCAGGAGCGGGCGGCCGAGCGCGAAAACGTGCACGACCTGGTCGCCCACCGGGGCAAGGTTCGTCTACAGGAAACTTCCTAGGTAACACGCCTCTTCATCTCATGAGCAAGCCCACCGTCATGCTCGGGATGAGCGGCGGGGTGGACAGTTCCGTCGCCGCCGCGATCCTCGTCGAGCGGGGCTACGACGTCCGCGGCGTCACGCTGCAGGTCTGGGAGCCCGAGGACGAGTCCGCCGCCGTCTCCAAGCGCTGGCAGGAGCGCGGCTGCTGCAAGATCGGCATCGCCCGGCACGTGGCCGCTCGGCTGGGGATCCCGTACGAAGTCGTGGACACGCGGAGCGCGTTCCGGACCGGCGTGATCGACGACTTCCTGGCCGGCTACCTGGCCGGCAGCACGCCGAACCCCTGCGTGCGGTGCAATGAGCGCGTCAAGCTCCGGATGCTGCTGCAGCTCGCCGCGGAGCGTCACGTGGAATATGTTGCGACCGGCCACTACGCCCGAATCCTCCGGAGCGGAGGATTTCGCAGTCTCCGTCGCGCCTGCGACTCGCGCAAGGACCAGACCTATTTCCTCTATCGGCTCAGCCCGGCCTGGCTGCCGAGGCTGCTGTTTCCGGTGGGGGACATGCAGAAGTCGGAGGTCTGGACCAGGGCGGAGGCCCTGGGCCTGCCGGCCGACGAGCTGAAGGAGAGCCAAGAGATCTGCTTCGTCTCCCAGGGCAACTACCGAGCTTTCATCGAGGCTGAGGCGCCCGAAGCCAGGCGGCCGGGAAATTTTGTCGATCAAGAGGGCCGGGCCCTCGGGGAACACGAGGGGATCGCCTTCTACACGCCGGGCCAGCGGCGCGGGCTGGGCGTCGCCGCAGGCCGGCGCCTGTACGTTCAGCGGGTGGAGGCGGCGACCAACACGGTGGTCCTGGGTCCCGAGCAGAGCCTCCTCCAGTCCGCGTGCACGGTTGCGGACCTCAACCTGTTCGACGACGCCCTCCGCACGGGGCCGGTTCGGGCCGGGGTCAAGGTCCGCTACGCCACGCCGGCCGCGCCCGCGACGATCCAGCCAGGCGGAGACGGGACCGTCACCGTCCAGTTCGACGCTCCGCAGCGGGCCCTCAGCCCCGGCCAGTCGGCCGTGTTTTACGACGGCGACCGGGTTCTGGGCGGCGGCATCATCCTGTACCTTTCTTCGCCTCCGCGATAACCTCCTTCCCCATATTCTCCGGCTTGACACGCGCCGCAGCCGGATGCTAGGCTGGCGCGTTTTTTTTCGTGCCCACCCGCACGAGAATTTCCCTGTCCATCGCGGACTTCGCCGGTACAGACCGTGATCAAAAGTTCTGTCGCACGCCGGTACGCTAAAGCTCTGTTCGACTTGCTCGATCCCGCGGGCATTGGGTCCGCCCGGAGCGGCCTGACCGGACTGAGCGAGGCGCTCGAGGTGTCGCCCCAGTTGAAGCACGTCCTGGCCTCGCCGGCTTTCGGAGCCGAGGACAAGCAGGCCGTGCTCGCAGCGCTCGCGCGCAAGCTCAGCTGCCCGCCCGTGACCGAGCAGTTCCTCGCCCAACTGGTGAAGAAGAACCGCACCGGCCTGCTGCCGGAGATCGCCGACGCCTTCGCCGACTTGGCGGACCGGGCCAAGGGCACCGCCCGGGTGTCGGTCGCCTCGGCCAAGGCTCTGAGCGAGGCCGAGCGGACGCAGCTCCGCCAGCGCCTCAAGGAGCTGCTCAAGCGGGAAGTGGACCTGGAGTTCCACGCCGAGCCGGGCCTGCTGGCGGGCCTGCAGATCCGCATCGGGAGCACCGTCTACGACAGCACGGTGCGGAGCCGGCTCACGGCGATGCAGACCGTTCTGACCAAGGAGTAAGGCATGCAGATCAAGGCGGAAGAGATCAGCTCGATCATCAAGGAAAAGATCAAGGGCTTCGACAAGCAGGTCGACGTCAATGAGATGGGCTCCGTCATCCAGGTCGGGGACGGCATCGCCAAGATCTACGGCCTGGAAGGGGCCATGGCGGGCGAGATGCTGGAGTTCCCCGGCAACGTGTATGGCATCACGCTCAACCTGGAGGAGGACAGCGTCGGCGCCGTGCTCATGGGCGAGGACACGGGCATCAAGGAAGGCGATCCGGTCAAGCGGACCGGCCGCATCGCCGAGGTGCCGGTCGGCGAGGCCATGGTCGGCCGCGTCGTCAACGCGATCGGCCAGCCGCTCGACGGCAAGGGCCCGATCAAGGCCACCGCGACGCGCCGGATCGAGGTGCGCGCCCCCGGCGTGGTGGACCGCCAGTCCGTGCGCGAGCCGCTCCAGACCGGCCTCAAGGCCATCGACGCGATGATCCCGATCGGCCGCGGCCAGCGCGAGTTGATCATCGGCGACCGCCAGACCGGCAAGACCGCGATCGCCGTGGACACGATCATCAACCAGCGCGGGCAGGGCGTCTACTGCATCTACGTCGCGATCGGCCAGAAGCGCTCCACCGTGGCGCGGGTCATCAAGACCCTCGAAGAGAACCACGCGATGGACTACAGCATCGTGGTCTCGGCCACGGCGAGCGACGCCGCCTCGCTCCAGTACCTGGCCCCCTACGCGGGCGTCGCGATCGGCGAATACTTCCGCGACAACGGCAAGCACGCGCTGATCATCTACGACGACCTCTCCAAGCACGCCACCGCCTACCGGCAGCTCTCGCTCCTGCTCCGCCGGCCGCCGGGCCGCGAGGCGTATCCGGGCGACGTCTTCTACCTGCACTCCCGGCTGCTGGAGCGCGCGGCCAAGCTCAGCGACCAGAAGGGCGGCGGGAGCCTCACGGCGCTCCCGGTCATCGAGACCCAGGCGGGCGACGTGTCGGCCTACATCCCGACGAACGTGATCTCGATCACCGACGGGCAGATCTACCTGGCGAGCGACCTCTTCTATTCGGGCATCCGGCCGGCGATCAACGTGGGCCTCTCCGTGTCGCGCGTCGGCGGGTCGGCCCAGATCAAGACCATGAAGCAGGTCGCGGGCACGCTGCGGCTGGACCTCGCCCAGTACCGCGAAATGGCCGCCTTCGCCCAGTTCGGGAGCGAGCTCGACAAGGCCACCCAGGCCCAGCTCAACCGGGGCGTCCGCATGGTGGAGCTCCTCAAGCAGGGACAGTACAGGCCGATGCCGGTGGCCGACCAGGTCATCTCGATTTTCGCCGGCACCCAGGGCTTCCTGGACGACGTGCCCGTGGACAAGGTCCGGCAGTTCGAGGAGGACCTGCTCCACTACGTGGCGCAGCACCATCCGCAGCTCAAGGACGACGTCGTGAAGAAATCGAAGATCGACGAGGCGTTCGGCGGAGAGCTCAAGCGGGTCATCACCGAGTTCAAGCAGAAGATGGGGTACGGCGCCAAGTAGCGGCCAAGAGCGTATGGCTAATGGCTGATGGCTGAAGCGCAGAGAATTTAGGAATGCCGAGCCTGCAATCGCTGCGGCGCAAGGTCGCCGCGGTCAAGAACACCCAGAAGATCACCAAGGCCATGAAGATGGTGGCCGCGGCCAAGCTCAAGCGGGCCCAGGACCGGATTCTGGCCGCGCGGCCCTACGGGCACAAGATGCGCGAGGTGATCGCGAACCTGAGCCAGCGGGTGAACCGCGCCGCGCACCCGCTGCTCCAGAAGCGGAAGCCGAAGATCGTGGAGGTGCTGGTCGTGACCAGCGACCGGGGGCTCTGCGGGGCCTTCAACGCGAACATCGTCCGCAAGGCCCTCGAGTTCATCCGCGAGACGGAGGCAGCCGGCCACAAGGTGAGCGTGAGCCTCGTGGGCCGGAAAGGGCGGGATTTCTTCCGCCGCCGCCCGTGGCCGGTCCGGCAGGAATGGACGGGCATTTTCGACCGGCTGACCTACGAGCACGGGCTCGACATCGGCCAGGACCTGATCGACCAGTTCACGAAGGCCACGTTCGACGAGCTCTACGTGATCTACAACGAGTTCAAGTCGGCCATCCAGCAGCGCGTCATCGTGGAGAAGCTCTTCCCGATCGACGTGCCGGAGGGCGCCGAAGCCGCTGCCTCCGGCGGGAGCTACGAGTACGAGCCGGACGAGGACGAGCTGCTCGCCGCCCTGCTGCCCAAGCATTTCGAGACCCAGGCGTTCCGCATCCTGCTGGAATCCTCCGCCGCCGAGCACGGGGCGCGGATGGCCGCCATGGACGGGGCGACCCGCAACGCCGGCGAGCTGATCAAGAAGCTGACGCTCTATTACAACAAGACGCGCCAGGCCGCGATCACCAAGGAGCTGATGGACATCGTGGGCGGCGCGGAAGCGCTGAAATAGGCAAGGGGCTAGAGGCGAGAGGCCAGAGGTAAGAAGTTCTGCCCCTTACCCCTTGCCCCTCGCCTTGAGCGAGTGAAAGGAGCGAGTCGTGAGCACAGGACAAGTCATCCAGGTGATCGGCCCCGTGGTGGACGTGGAATTCCCGCCCGGGCATCTCCCCCACATCTACAACGCGCTCCAGATTGACCAGGAGGAGGACAAGAAGTCGGGCCGCCCCGCCATCCACCTGACGCTCGAGGTGGCGCAGCACCTCGGCGAGAACCGGGTGCGCGGCGTGGCCATGTCCTCGACCGACGGCCTCGTGCGCGGCATGGAGGTGAAGGACACGGGGGCGCCGATCGCCGTGCCGGTCGGCCGCGAGACGCTGGGCCGCCTGATCAACGTGCTCGGCGAGCCGGTGGACGAGATGGGCCCGATCACGGCCAAGAAGAAGTACCCGATTCACCGTCCCGCGCCCGCCCTGGACGACCAGGAGACCAAGACCGAGATCCTGGAGACCGGGATCAAGGTCGTGGACCTGCTGGAGCCCTATTCGAAGGGCGGCAAGGTCGGCCTCTTCGGCGGCGCCGGCGTGGGCAAGACCGTCATCATCATGGAGCTGATCAACAACATCGCGCTCCACCACGGCGGCTTCTCGGTCTTCGCGGGCGTGGGCGAGCGGACGCGCGAGGGCAACGACCTCTGGCACGAGATGCAGGAGTCCAAGGTCATCGACCCGAAGGATTTCGCCAAGTCCAAGGCCGCGCTCGTGTACGGGCAGATGAACGAGCCGCCCGGCGCCCGGCTGCGCGTGGGGCTGACCGGCCTGACCGTCGCCGAATACTTCCGCGACGAGGAGCACCAGGACGTGCTGCTCTTCATCGACAACATCTTTCGGTTCACCCAGGCCGGCTCCGAGGTGTCCGCGCTGCTGGGCCGCATGCCCTCCGCGGTGGGCTACCAGCCGACCCTCGGTACCGAGATGGGCGCGCTGCAGGAGCGGATCACCTCGACCCGGAAGGGCTCCATCACCTCCGTGCAGGCGATCTACGTGCCCGCCGACGACCTGACGGACCCGGCGCCGGCCACGGCCTTCGCGCACCTGGACGCGACGACCGTGCTGTCCCGGTCGCTGGCCGAGCTGGGCATCTATCCGGCCGTGGACCCGCTGGACTCGACCTCCCGAATTCTGGACCCGCAGATCATCGGCGAGGAGCACTACAAGGTGGCGCGGGGCGTCCAGTCCATCCTCCAGCGGTACAAGGACCTGCAGGACATCATCGCGATCCTGGGCATGGACGAGCTGTCCGAGGACGACAAGCTGGTCGTGGCGCGCGCGCGGAAGATCCAGCGGTTCCTCTCGCAGCCGTTCCACGTGGCCGAGGCCTTCACGGGCACGCCGGGCAAGTACGTGAAGCTCAAGGACACGGTCCGGAGCTTCAAGGAGATCCTGGAAGGCAAGTACGACGACCTCCCCGAGCAGGCCTTCTACATGGTCGGGCCGATTGAGGAAGTCCTCGCGAAGGCCGAGAAGCTGGGCTACAAGAGAGGGTGACAGGTGACGCGTGACAGGTGACGGGTAAGAGGCACCGGCTCTTTTCAATTCGTCACGCATCACGAGTCACACGTCACGAAAACGATGGCTGGCAAACTCCTCTTAGAAGTCGTCACGCCCGACAAGCTCCTGCTGAGCAAGCAGGTGGATGAGGTCATCGCCCCCGGCACCGAGGGCGAGTTCGGCGTCCTGCCCGGTCACTGCCATTTCCTGTCCACGCTGAAGATCGGCGAGCTGCGCTACCGGGTGGGCGACGCGACCGAGTACATGTCGGTCCTCTGGGGCTTCGCCGAGGTGACGCCGAAAAAGGTCACGATCCTGGCCGAGGTGGCCGAGAAGGCCGAGGACATTGACGTGGAGCGGGCCGCCGCCAAGGTCGCGGAGGCGGAGAAGCGTCTGGAGATGGGCGGCCTGCCGTCCGAGCTCAAAGAAGCCCAGATCAGCCTCGAAAAGGCCCGCCTCCGCCAGAAGCTCGCCGAACGCGCCCGCCGTCGTAAGTAACGTTGCTCCCTCGCCTCTTGGGAGAGGGCCGGGGTGAGGGTGCTCCTGAACCCAAAGCCGCTCTTGACGGGTCTCCAGCACGCGAGTACGATCGTAGCGTGCATCGGAGGCAGCGCGAGAACCTTGCGCGGTATGCTTGCGATGTCAGCAAGATCATGGTGGCGGTCCCTGTACTCGGCAATGCTCTATCGGCCGGGTTTCCCATTCTGGCATTTTGGCTTGGCATGACAGCCGCACTCGTTTTTCTTGTGCTGGGGCTGTTCCTGGACCGGGAGTCGGAGGCGACCCATGAGCAACCTTGAAGTGTTCTTCCTGCTCATGATCGTGATCGGCCTTATCGGGATCGGGCTGATTCTCCGCCACGACGCCAAGAAGTCTTCAGACAAGCGCGTCTGATCCTCCACTCCAGAGCGTAGCCCTCCGCTCCCATAACTCTCGTCGCGACCATCCTTGAGATGATGCCTCGGCTGACCGGGCGAACACTCCGGAAGCCGCCACGATGCGGCTCTTGCTCTTCTGCCATTCACACCGGTCATAGTTTCGCAGCGCTCAGGAAGACCAACGGAACCGCGCTGCTCTGCTCCCTTGGCTCTTGATTGACTCTTTCCCCGCAGAGGCGGCTCGCCTCCATGTTCATCCCGTCCAGCCCAGCCAAAGAGAGTATGGAAAGGCCGATCCGCTCCAAGACCCGGCCGCCTCACCATCTCGGCGGCGCGCACAAACGTGGCGCTCTTTATTCATCGCGCCGTGCGCCCCATCCGTTCCAGCCGAAAAAGAAAGAGTGGCGGGACAGGTCGCTGTGAAACCTGTCCCGCTGAGTTGCAGCGTCTGACCTCTTGACTCCCCACTCTCCTTCGAGTACCGTTTTCAAGGATTCCAATTCGGAACCATTTTGGTTGCTCCATGGAGGCAACATGGCGACGCTCACCATCAAAAACATTTCCGATCGAGTGGTTAAACGTCTGAAGGCTCGTGCAGTGCAACATCATCGGAGCTTGAATTATGAGGTGATCGCCTGTCTGGAGGCGGCGGCTCAGGCGACGCCAATCGATCCTGACGCATTTCTAGCCCGCGTCCGGTCGATCCGACGGACACCGGCGAACTTCAAGTTGACCGACAAGACCCTGGCCCAACTCAAGACTGCGGGTCGCCCATGATCGTGGCCGACACCAACTTGTTGGTATACCTCTACGTCGAGGGACAACGAACCAGCCAGGCGGAGATCGCATTGGCGAAAGACCCCCTGTGGGTGGCACCGCTCTTGTGGCGATCCGAGTTTCGAAATACGGTCACGGGGCTGGTGCGAAAGAAGGCCCTGGCTTTGGAAGATGCGTTACGGATCGTGGATGACGCGGAGCGGGCCATGGCCGGGCGTGAGTACAGCGTTCTGTCCCACGACGTGCTCCAGCTTGCCGCCCGGTCCGGTTGCTCGGCCTATGATTGCGAATTCGTCGCGCTGGCTCAGGACTTGGGCATCCCGTTCGTGACGTCCGATCGGCAAGTGCTGGCGGCGTTTCCCACCACGACAGTATCCCTCGACCGGTTCACTGTCTAACGCGCCCGCCGCAAGTGATGCTGTCTCACCATCGCCCTTGACGGGAGAGGGTTGGGGTGAGGGTGCCTGTGCAGCTTGGCTCTCCGCTCCTGCCCTTCCGAACGATTC
This sequence comes from Nitrospirota bacterium, assembly GCA_040757595.1. Taxonomy (NCBI): domain Bacteria; kingdom Pseudomonadati; phylum Nitrospirota; species Nitrospirota bacterium. The sequence continues at coordinate 43,036 of JBFLWP010000003.1, forward strand.
TCCCAAGATGCCTCGGCTGACGAAGGGCGGACGCCTCCGGCGTCAGCATGATGCGTTGCAGTCTCCTGGCTGGTCGGCACCGTACTGTTGGCCGGTCGCCTCAACGGAATAGAAGAACGGCGACCGGCACTGGGTTCCGCCTCCCACTGCCTCATTCCCGCCATGTTGAACGCCTCCGTGTCTATCCCTTCCAGCCGAGGCAAAGGCAAAAATGGTAGCGGGACAGGTCGCTATCAAACCTGTCCCGTCTATTGCTACAGACGGAACAGGACGAAATTTGAATGCGCATTGGATTCCAAGTAGACTTGCTTTCCAGTAGAGGGCTTAGGTCCCAAGATGCGCTGCACGGGTAGTCTGCGGCAGATTTTCGTTAGACCGCGGTGGCGTGAGGGCCGCCCGGGAGGCTCGTAGCGGGTGAGATGACAAATCCGTTAGGGCGGAGGACGTTGCTGAGGCTGGCTGGGGCGGGGTCATCGCTTGACAGAACCGGCGGCGCCGCACTAGGCTCGCCCCTCCGCCGAGGATGACCGCGATCAGCTCCATACTGGACGCCATCTGGAAACCGGGCGGCAGGCGATTCCGTCTGTACGAGACGATCGCCAATTTCCACCAGTTTTCCATCCTGCACACCCTCGTTGCCATTACCCTGTGCTATCACCTCGTCTTCAGTCCCGAGGCGGGGCTGAGCCCCGAGGCGCGGAACCTCCTGATCCTGCTGCTCCTCGTCACGACGGCCGCGATCTGGCGGGTTCCGCCGCGCCTGTTCGGGGCCGGCTGGTTCGTGGGCGGCTGGGTCCTGGGCGACACCCTCCTCACCGTCGCCGTGATCTTCCTGTCCGGGCACACCGGCTCTGCGCTCTACGTGGCCTTTTTCCTGATCATCCTGCTGGCAGCCTTCGCCCAGAGCTTGAAGCAGACGCTCCTGCTCTCCACCGTCCTGTGCGTCGGGTACGGAGCGGTGCTGTACGTCGAAGGGACCATCGGAAGCTTCTCACTCCAGGAGGATCGCCTGCTGCAGATTCCTCTGCTCCTGGTCGTCGCGACCTTTTACGGGCACGCCGTGGAGCTGCTCCGCCGGGAGCGGGTGCGGCAGTGGACCCTGGCCAACCAGCGACAGAAGGCCCAGGACGCGCTGCACGAGAGCGAGGAACGCTACCGGGCCGTCATCGAAGCGGCCACGGACGCCATCATCGTGGCGGACCACGGGGGGCGCATGGTGTCGTGGAACACGGGCGCCCAGCGGATCTTTTCGTACTCGGAGGAGGAGGTGCTGGGCAAGCCGCTGACGTTCCTGTTTCCGGCGCACCAGCGGCCGGAGCTGGAGCGGTTGGACGCGACCGGGGCATCCACGGCGGTCGGACGGACCGTCGAGTGCGCCGGCCTGCGGAGGGACGGGAGCGAGTTCCCGTTGGAGCTGTCCGTGAGCACGTGGCAGACCGTCCAGGGACGGTTTTACGGTTGCATCATCCGCGACATCACCGGGCGCCGGCGCATCGAGCACGTCAAGGAGGAGCTGGAAGCGCAGAAGCAGGAGGCGCTCCGGCGCATGGCGGGCGGCATGGCCCACGACTTCAACAACCTGATGACCGTGATCGTGGGATACAGCGGGATGGCCCTGTCGAGCCTCTCCGCCGGGCACTCCGCCTATAGTTACGTGGAGCAGATCAAAGAGGCCGGGACCAGGGCAGTGGAGCTGGCCCGACACCTCCTGGTCTTCAGCCGCCGCCACGTGCTCGAGCCCAGGGTGCTGGACCTCAACGAGACGCTGGCCAACCTGGAAGAGACGCTGCGGCAATTGCTGGGCGAACGCATCGAGCTGGTGATGACGTTGGACCCGGCTCTGGGCCGCGTCAAGGCCGACCCTGCTCACCTGGCCCAGGCCGTTTTGAACCTCGCCGACAACGCGAGGGACGCCATGCCCGAGGGGGGCCGTCTGACCGTGGAGACCGCCAACGCCCAGCTTGCGGACATGCTCCCTCCGCAAGACACGGGCATGGGGCCCGGTCCCTACGTGAAGCTGACGATCGGCGACACGGGCCTGGGGATGGACGCGGAAACGCGGACCCGCGTGTTCGATCCCTTCTTCACGACGAAAGCGTTGGGGAAGCGGACCGGCCTCGGCCTGTCCACCGTCTACGGGATCGTCAAGCAGAGCGGCGGCCACATATGGGTCCGGAGCGAGCCAGGGCAGGGGACCACCTTCACGATCTGTCTGCCGCGGGTCGAAGACGTGGGCGAATAGGTCTCCGCGAAGCATCCCGGGTCCCGCCTGGACGTCGTGAACGAGAGAGAGGCTCTTGAACGGTCGCGCTGAGATCATCGTCACCGCCGGCGAGCAGCCGAAGCGGCTGGACCTGTTCCTGGCGAGCCGCGATCCGGCCCTCTCCCGTTCGGCCCTGCAGCGCCTGATCGAAGAGGGGCGGGTCACGGTCAACGGCCAGCCCGTCAAGCCCAGCTACAAGATCCGGCCGGGCGACCGGATCGCGCTGGACATTCCCCGTCCGGAGCCGCTGGAGCTCAAGCCGGAGCCGATCCCGCTGGACATCCTGTTTGAGGATGAGGCGCTCGTGGTGCTGAACAAGCCGGCCGGGCTCGTCGTCCATCCGGCGCCGGGGCACTGGACCGGCACGCTGGTCAACGCCCTGCTCCACCACTTCGGCCGGCCGGGCGGAGCGCTCTCCACGATCGGGGGCAAGGAGCGGCCCGGCCTCGTGCACCGGCTGGACAAGGAGACCTCCGGCGTCATGGTCGTGGCCAAGACCGACGAGGCCCACCGGTCCCTCGCCGGCCAGTTCAAGCACCACACGATCACGCGGGTCTACGAGGCGCTGGCCTGGGGTGCGATCAAGAAGGCCGAAGGGCTGATCGAGCTCGCGATCGGCCGGGACGTGAAGGAACGGAAAAAGTTCTCCGCGCGCACCGCGAAGCCCAAGGAGTCGGCCACGGTGTACAAGGTCCGTCAGCGACTCGGGAAGGCGGCGACGCTGGTGGAGCTCCACCCCCGTACCGGCCGCACGCACCAGATCCGGGTCCACCTGGCGGCCCTCGGCCACCCGGTCCTGGGAGATCCGACCTACGGAGGCCGCAAGGTCGGGGACGTGGGCGGGCTGGACATTCCCCGCGTGATGCTCCACGCCCGCACGCTCGGCTTCACCCATCCGGTGACCGGCCGGCGCGTGGAATTCTCCGCTCCCCTGCCCCTGGACATGCAGGCGGTCCTGGACGCCATCGCGGAGGGCCTCCCGGCCGGGCGCTGAGCGCTCTTGACAGGCCGGACCGGGCAGAGTATGTGTCAGCCGATCCGGCTGCAGCCGGCAGTCGGTTATCTGCGTTCAGCCGAGAAGCACAGAGCGTGACCACCGGAGAAGCCCTCGACCTGATCGGCGGCCTGATCGCCTCCGTCAAGACGTTCAGCGCCAAGCTGCCGGCCGTCGTACATCTGTCAGTGGTGCCGGGCGGGATGAAGCCGACGCCGGAGGCCGTGGCGTCTTACGAGCAGACCCTCTCCCGCTTCCGCTCCCAGGTCGGCGCGACGCCCTACCGCAAGCTCACCGATCTGCTGCTCGAATCGCTGGAGGCTTTCGAAGCGGGCAAGGTGTTGGGCGCCGTGCAGCCGCTGCTGGCGATCCTGGACCAGTTGGAGCAGATGCGGGGGGACAAGGAGATCGCGGTGACCCAGAAGGACGAGAAGCAGATGCAGGAATACCGAGCCGCCCTGCACAGGATTCTGCCGGGGAACAAGCCGGAGCTGGAAGAAGAAGCGAAACGGCTCAAGAAGCCGTGATGGGTGACGGGTGACGGGTGATGGGTCGGATCGAGGAGGGATGAGGGCCAGCTTGGGTGGCTACTCGTCACCCATCACCTATCACCGATCACTATCGTTCAGTGGCCCATCTTGGGGCCGGCGGCGTTCGCCCCTTTGGTCACCAGCTTGAACCGGACAATCTGATGACAGTGGGGGCAGGTGGTGCGGATCGTGTTTTCGTCGAGGTACTCGACGGCCTCTTCCTTCACCCACATCAGCTTGCTGCAGCGGGGGCAGGCATTGACCAGTTGTCCCATAGGTCCCGTCACCTTCAATCGGATCCCCGGCCGGACCGGCTCGGGTCGGGCTGTACTCTAATACAGGGGGGGTGCGTCTCTCAAGACCGATGGTGACCTTCTCCGAACGAAAGGATTTCGACCCGGCCCTCCTAGTCCGGCTCTACGAACAGGCGCCGTGGGCGCTCGGCCGAACCGAGGCGGACGTGCGCCAGATGCTGGCCCAAACGGATCTGGCTGTCTCGGTCTGGGACGGGGATCGGCTGGTGGGGTTCGGGCGGGTCCTGACCGACTATGTCTATCGGGCTTCGATTTGGGACGTGATCGTGGACAAGGAGTATCAGGGGCAGGACATCGGCACCCAGATCATGCAGCACATCCTGCGCCATCCCTCGCTCAAGCGGGTGGAGCTGTTCTGGCTCTGCACCAGAGACAAGCAGGCCTTCTACGAGAAGCTGGGCTTCAGCTCCAAGGAGCAGACCGGCATGGTCTGGGTCAGGGCCAAGCACGCCCGCCTGGAGTAGCAGGCTGCTGAAAACGGCCACCAACGGTATTATTGGAAGCCTTCGAGGAGCTTCGACGCCGCCTTCCCGGCTTCCTCCCCGGCCTTCTCCACCGATTCGCGGAGAGATTCGGCGGCTTTGCCCAGCGGCCGGGCCGCTTCCGCGATCGCGCGCGTGACGGCATGGTGGACCGCCGTGGTGATCGCGGCGGACAGCTCTTCCGGCCTGGCCCCGTTCGTCTCCTTGCCGATGTCTCTGAGGTGCACGTCGGGGAGCCCGATCGCAGCCCGTTGCTCGCCCAGCGCGCCGCCGCTCACCCAGAGGCTCACGCGCCCGTTCGTGAGCCTGAACTCCTTGACGAGGATTCTCCTGCTTCCCGCGGCGTCGGCGGCCTGCGCCGCAGCCGCCTTGGCCCGCTTCCCCGTTGCGGCGTAGGCCTGGACGTTGTCGCGAATCCTGTTGAGGTTGCTGTTGCCGGAGAAGACTCCCTCCACGGTGACGTCCGGGCTCTCCACGGAGACCTCGGTGACGACCAGCGGGTTGAGGAAGAGCGAGAGGGGGGCCACGCAGGCCCGCACCGTCTCGACGCTGAACGAGCTCGGCGCGTGGAATCCGGAAGGATTGCCGATGACCAGCCCCTTGATGGTCGCGCATCCGGTGAGCAGCGACAGGTTCACGGCCTGCAGGCGGATGGTCGTCTTCGTCATCGGCGGGACGAGCCGCTCGATGTTGGTCTTGATCACCGACCCGAGCCAGAGGGAGAGCGTGACGAGGACGGCGAGCCCGACCAGGCCCAGGACGAGCAGCACGACCAGCCACTTCCGCTTCATGGCCCCAAAAGGATAGCGAAAATAATCGGATTTGTCGCGGATCGGCTATAATGCCCGCCGCGTAGACGATCCGTCTCACGACATCGGCACGATCAGCCGGATCGGATTCCATTGTGGCCCGGAAGCTGGACACCCTGTTGAACCTGCGCGAGTTCGAGGAGCGGGCCGGGGCCAAGCTCCCGAGGGCGGCCTTCGCCTACTTTGCGGGCGGCGCCTGCGACGAATGCACGTTGCGCGACAACCTCGAGGCCTTCCAGCGGCTCCGGCTCAAGCCGAAGGTCCTCGTGGACGTGAGTCACCGCGACCTGGCGACGAGCGTGCTGGGTCAGAAGGTCGCAATGCCGATCCTCATCGCCCCCACCGCCCTCCACCGGCTGGCCCATCCAGAGGGCGAGCTGGCCACCGCGCGGGCGGCTGGCGCAGCCGGCACGGTCATGGTCCTGAGCACCCTCGCCACCTGCTCGCTGGAGGAGGCGGCCAAGGCCGCCGCCGGTCCCCTCTGGTTCCAGTTGTACGTCTACAAGGATCGGGGCTTGACCAAGGAGTTGGTGCAGCGGGCGGAAGCGGCCGGTTACCAGGCCCTGGTCCTCACGGTGGACGCGCCGCTCCTCGGGCGCCGCGAGGCAGACCTGCGCCGTCAATTCCGGCTGCCCGCCGGCACGGAGCTGGCCAACCTGCGCCAAGCGGGATTGAAACGGTTGCCGGCCGCCAAGGGCGAGTCGAAGCTCGCCGCCTACTTCGCGTCGCTGCTGGACCCGTCCCTGACCTGGCGGGATGTCGAATGGCTGCGATCCCTCACCCGTCTGCCGGTGCTCGTAAAGGGAGTCCTCCGCGCGGACGACGCGGTCCGTTCCGTGGAGGCCGGCGCGGCCGGCGTGATCGTATCCAACCACGGGGGCCGGCAGCTCGACACGGTCCCGGCCACGATCACGGTGCTGCCCGAGATCGCGGCGGCGGTCGCGGGGCGAGCCGAAGTCCTGCTGGACGGAGGCATCAGGCGGGGCACTGACGTCCTCAAGGCCTTGGCCCTCGGCGCGAAGGCGGTGCTGGTCGGCCGGCCGGTCCTCTGGGGCCTGGCCGTCGGCGGGCAGGCCGGCGTGTCGCGCGTGCTGGGGCTCCTGCGCGGCGAGCTGGACCTGGCGATGGCCCTCTGCGGCTGTCCCTCAGTCCAGGCGATCACCGCGGACCTGATCGCCTGACGAATCTGACCGTCACGCCGCCCGATCCTTGCGGAGGCAGACGCGTGCATAGAGCGTCGGAATCACGAGGAGGGTGAGGGCGGTGGACGTGATCAGCCCGCCGATCACGACCGTGGCAAGGGGACGCTGAACCTCTGCGCCCATGCTGGTGGCCAAGGCCATCGGCAGGAAGCCCAGGCTCGCGACCAGCGCGGTCATCAGCACCGGCCGCAGCCGATTGACCGCTCCCTGCATGACGGCCTGCTCAGCCGGAAGCCCTTGGGCTTCCAGTTGTCGGATATGGCTCACCAACACCACGCCGTTGAGGACGGCGATGCCGAACAGGGCGATAAAGCCGATGATGGCGGAGAGGCTGAGTGGCAACCCGCGTAGCCAAAGCGCCAAGACGCCGCCCGACAGAGCCAGCGGCACGTTGAGATAAATCAACAGCGCCGGTCGCATGGCACCGAAGATGACCGAGAGCACGCTGAGGATCAGCAGCAAGGTGAGGGGCACCACCACAGCCATGCGGCGCGCCGCTTCTTGGAGATGCTCGAACTGTCCGCCCCATTTGACCTCATAGCCCGGCGGCAGCGACACAGCCTCCGTGACCGCCCGTTGCGCCTCCGCCACAAACCCGCCGAGATCCCGCCCCCGGATGTTGCACTCCACGACGATGCGCCGTTGCACCTGCTCCCGGCTGATCTGGGCCGGGCCCGCGTCCACGCGAACCGCCGCGACGCGGGAGAGCGGCACGAGCTCTCCGTGGACGGTGGGAAGGAGCAACGTCCCTAACGCCGCCGGATCGGCCGACGCGCCTTCGGTGAAGCGGACGACCAACTCGAAGCGCCGCGGGCCTTGCACCACGGTGCCGACCACGCGACCGACCCGCATCGCTTGGACCAGCGTGAGCACCTCCTCTGCGGTGAGGCCATAGCGGGCGATCTGGGTCCGATCCACGATGACCCGAACCAGCGGGAGGCCGGCCACCTGTTCCACTTTGACATCCCCCGCGCCCCGGACCCGCTCAAGCGCGCGGGCGACGGCCTCGGCATTCTGCTTGAGCACGTCGAGGTCCGGTCCGAAGATCTTGACCGCCAGGTCCGAGCGAGTGCCCGCGATCAGCTCGTTGAACCGCATCTCGATCGGTTGGGTAAAGCTGAGTCCCACACCGGGCACGGCTTCCAGGACGGCCGGCTTCATCTTCGCGATCAGTTCGTCGCGAGTCCGGGCCGTGGTCCACTCCCGCTGCGGGATGAGCGTGACGAAGACATCGGACAGCTCGATGCCCATCACATCGGTCGCCACTTCTGGACTCCCCGTTCTCGTGACGACCTGCGTGACTTCCGGAAATCGGCGGAGCGCACGTTCCACTTCCAACGCGGTGGCGACCGACTCCGTGAGCGACACACTGGGCAATCGCCAGACCTGGATCGCCAGATCGCCTTCGTCCAGCCGCGGGACGAATTCCACGCCGAGCCGCGCGCCGATTCCGACGCTGACGACGAAGAGCCCAACCGAAAGGGCGACTACCAGGGTCGGGCGCCTCATGGCCCAGGCGAGCGCCGGCTCGTAGAGACGGCGACCCAGCCGAACCGCACGGGTGTCTTCATGGGACCGCGCCGCGCGGGCAAACCAAAAGGCCAGGACCGGCGTGACGGTCACGGCCAGCACGAGCGATCCGGCCAGGGCCAGGATCACCGTCAGCGCCATCGGGCGGAACATCTTTCCCTCAATGCCCGTGAGCGCCAGAATGGGCACGTACACCAGGATGATGATGCCGACCGCGAAGGTCATGGGGTGCAGGACCTCCCGACCGGCTGCATGGACTTCCGCCAGGCGCCGGTCGGGACTCATCGTGCCCTTGGCGGCGAGCCGCCGCAGGATGTTGTCGATCATCACCACCGACCCGTCCACGAGAAGGCCGAAATCAACGGCGCCGAGGCTCATCAGGTTGCCGGAGAGTCCGGCTTGCATCATGCCGGTGAACGCGATCAGCATCGAGAGCGGGATCGCGGCGGCCACGATCAACCCCGCGCGGAGGTCCCCGAGAAACAGGAACAGGACCGCGATGACGAGCAGACCGCCTTCGAGGAGATTGTCGCGCACGGTCCGGATCACGTTCGAGACGAAGAGGGCCCGGTCGTAGTACGGCTCGATCGTGACGCCTGACGGAAGGGTCGCCTGAATTTCCTGTACCCGCGCCTTGACCCGTCCGACCACCTCCTGGGCGTTCTCGCCGGCCAGCATCTGCACCATGCCGATGACGGTCTCGCCTTCCCCCATCGCCGTGGCGGCCCCAATCCGAAGGGCCGACGCCTCTCGGACCTCGGCGATGTCAGAAACATAAATCGGCACCCCGCCCGGTCCGTGCGCGACCACGATCTGGCGGAGATCGGCGACCTGCGTCGCCAGGGCCTCGCCTCGGATGAGCAACTGCTCGCGTTGGCGCTCGATGTACCCGCCGCCGGCGATCGCATTGTTCCGTTCGAGCGCTTCAAAGACCTGGCGAAGCGACACGTGGTAGGCAAGGAGTTTGGCTGGGTCCGCCACGATCTGGAACTGTTGCGGCTCTCCTCCCCAGATGTTCACTTCCACGACGCCGGGCACGGCTCGCAAACGCATCCCGATGTCCCATTCGAGGATCGTCCGCAGGGCCATGGCGCTGTACCCGCTCCCCCTCAACGTGAACTGATAGACTTCCCCCAGTCCCGTGGTCAGCGGTCCCACGACGGGGCGACCGTACTCGGCCGGGATGCGCTCCATGGCCCGGGCGAGGCGCTCGCTGACCAATTGCCGGGCTCGGTAGATGTCCGTGCGGTCTTCAAAGATGGCCGTGACGGCGGAGAGCCCATAGCGCGAGACGGATCGCAGTTCCCGGAGCGCAGGCAATCCGCTCAGGGAGGCTTCGATCGGAAACGTCACGAATTGTTCCACTTCCACGGGTCCGAGGGTCGGGGCGCGTGTGAGGACCTGGACCTGGACCGGGGTGAGGTCCGGCACGGCGTCGATGCTGAGGTGAATGAACGACCAGAGGCCGGCCGCCATCACCAGCACGAGCGCCACGAGCGTGAAGAAACGGTAGCGGAGCGAGAGGGTGAGCAGCCGGTCCATGTCAGTCTCTTTCGCCGGACTCGATGTGTTCCTTCAAGAGGACGTTCTTCAAGTCGAAGACGCCGGCGATCGCCACGCGCTCGCCCGCTGCCAATCCCTTCCGCACCTCGATCCAGCCCTCGCCTTCTCGTCCGGCTTCAACGGGCACGAAGGCGTACCCTGTTTCTCGCTGGACGAACACACCCCGGAGGTTGTCCACCATCGTCATGGCCGACACGGGCACGGCCAGCGTCGGGGAGCCGGGAAGGGCCAAGGTCACGTCAACGTATTCTCGTGGCCTCAGGAGACCGTGGGGGTTGGCGACCTCGAATCGCACCCTGATCGTCCTGGTGGTTTCATCGGCCACGGGCGCGATATACGTGAGCGGCGCCGTGACGGGCTCGCCTCCCTTGGGGGCGATCGTGCCCGCGTCGCCTGGTTTGAATCTGCGGGCCTGCTCGATCGGGAGGTTGGCAAAGACCCAGACGCGACTCGTATCCACGACCTCGAACAATTCGCTTCCCGGAGCGACACCCTGCCCTCGGACGACGTTCTGCGCGATGACGACTCCTGCGATGGGCGATTTCAGGGTATAGCGATGGCTCTCTTCGTGACGGCCGCGCTCGAGCTCGGTGAGTTCCGCCACGGTCAAGCCCATGTTCAGGAGCTTTTCCCGGACGTGTTGGTAGCGGGCCTTGGTCTCGAGGTAGCGGCCCCGCTCTTCGATGAACCGCCGCTCCGTCACGATGTCCTCGGCCTTCAGCTTTTCCGTCCGCCGGAAGCCGTTCTCGGCCACATCCGCTTGGGCCTTGGCCACGAGATACTCCTGCACGAGTTCGTCGAGATGGAGGCTGCCAATGGCCGCCAAGGGCTGTCCGCGCGTCACGCGATCGCCCAGTTGCACGTGAACCTGTTCAACCTGGCCTTCTATACGGGAGGTGATCTTGGCCACCTGCTTCAGATCGAGGGCAACCTCGCCCGGCGCCCTGACGATCTCGGGGACGACGTGCGACGCCACGACATCGGTACGCACCCGGTCGCGGAGAGCCGGGGGGATCTGTACGACGCGGAAGTTGGGTGCAGGGACCTTCCGCCCCGCCTGCGCGCTCTGCGCGGGCGGTTGAGCGTCCCGATCCCCGCAGCTCACCAGCAGCAGGCCCATCAGAACCGCTATCGGTCCAATCTCTGTTGCACGGCCACCGTTCATGATCGCGCTCCTGTCACGTAGTCAGGGATGCGGTTTCTGCCGGGCTAGCAACGTCACAGCTTGCCTCCGACCGCACGTTCGAGCCGTGACAATGCGATGGAAAGCTCGGCGCGCGCCTGGGCATACTCCAGCAGAGTCTGTCGGAAGACTCGCTGCGAATCGAGCAGATCCAACAGACTGGCTGTCCCCTGCCGGAAGCTGGATTTGGCAATCTCCAACGTCCGCTCCGCTTGCTTCAGGAGCCCGGTTTCAAAGACTTGAATCTGCTCGTTGGCCGTGCGAACTTCCTGCACGTGTTGCGTAATGGCCTGTTCCAGCTCGTTACGGGCGCGCAACCGTTCGGCCTCCGCCCGATGCTTGGCACCGAGGGCGGTTTCGATCTCTCCCTGCCGTCGGTACCACAGCGGAAGGGGAACGCTCAGCCCCGCCGTCATCGACTCATCGCCGGCCTCACGATGGTACTGCGCTTGCACGGTGACGGTGGGAATGCGCGACTCACGTTCGAACATCAGATGGAGGTCGGCCTGCTCCGCAAGTTTCGAGAATCGCCGAAGGGTGGGATGCTGCTCGATGGCCCTGGCGACCAGACCCTCAAGATCCAATGGCTGCCGAAGCGATTCGAAGGCGCCTTGGACGGAGAACTGTTTCCCCAATCCCCCCGCGGTCTGCATATTGAGATGCGTTCTCGCCACCTGCAACGCGTTCTGGGCGCGAGCGACTTCTTTCTTGGCCTTTTGGACTTCGACGGTCGCCTTCATGGTTTCAAAAGAGGTGGCCTCGCCCGCGATCGCGCGAGCTTTGACCGTGCGCAAGACTTCCTCCACCGTCGTCAGATTCTGCGCGGTCAGATCGGCGTCCCGCTGGGCGAGCAGGAGCTGGTAAAACGCGGCCTTGACGTCGGCGATGAGGGCGAGACGGGTTTCTTCCAACCCGGCGGTGGCTCCAGCCAGCGCCGCTTCAGCCGCCTGCAGGCGGGCCCGGCGCTTGCCCTGCCACTCGACCGGCTGTTCGACCGTCACGGTCCGCTCGATAATCGAAACCCCCGTGCTCGGGTCTCGAATTGCGCCTCGGCCAGCCGTCCCTGAGATCAAGGGGTTGGGATAGGACCCCGCCGCCAGCAGTTGGCCTCGACTCTGCCGTATGAGCCCCTCTGCTCCTGCGACAGCCGGATTTCTCTCGAGCGCAAGCTCCAGCACCGCATTTAACGTGTAGGCTGCAGAAACGGATTCGCCGGTGGCGGTGGCCGTGCCCAGGCCCAGGAGCACGAAGCCCAATGCCGCGGGCGGGCCCAGCCACACGATGAGTCGGGAAGTCATTGGCGTTCTCCTTTCCATCGCACGCCTGAGGATCGAACCATTCACTGCGAGCCGAAGCACTCGCAGGAGCAGCGATCGAGTCCACCGAGAGACGTGCTGCCAGCGAGAAGGAAGGGGTCGCCCTCACCCCGCACTGGCCGTCAGGTACCCACCCGGGTGGGTCATGAGTGAACGCGAAAGAGGATCAGAGAGAGAAGAAGGGGGGAGCCCGAAGAGCAAGGCCGGTTGAGAGGAACGCAGCGATAGGTGTGGTGGCCGGTGGCGGTGATGCGATGGAGATGCTTCCGTGCAGAGGCGAACGTTCGGGTTCCGGTGGGGCAGGCACTGCGTGCACCGGCTTGTCCACTGAGCGATCGAGAGGCTCGTTCAGCAGGGTGAATGCGATCTCCGGGTGATTCAGAACATGGCCCGGTTGAGCATGGCCTTGTAAGTGCGGATGACCGGTCTCCGAAGGGGCCGGATGGTGGACGTGGGCCGCGTACTCGCATTCGAGGTCAGGGGAGAAAACCGTATGGAGCGTGCCGCCGTGGGTATGCCCGGCGATCCCGTGATGGTGGTCCGTCTCGGGGTGAACATGGACGAGCGGGACCGCCACCATCCACAGGGCCAACCAGCCGAGGATGAGCATATGGGGCCGCTTTAGATGGCCGGCGGAGGGAATCACGGAGTCGGCTCCCGATATGTCGTGCAAGCTACCACAGAGGGCGGGAGGGATCAATCGTTTGGTGCAGTCGCAATCCTGTTTCCGGCCGACATCGGCCGCCGGCAAGGGCTATCCCAAACTCATTGGGGCACGACCGGCTCCGGAGGCAGGAGCCCCTGCTCCCGCACGTGGTGCCGGATCGCCGGCAAGGCTCGCCAGAAGAGGCCCGCTCCGATCAAGATGGTCAGCCCGCCCGCCGCGACGGTGAGCGGAGCGCCCAGGTAGCTCCCGCCGAGTCCCGCCAGCAGGCTCCCGAAGACCGTGAAACCCAGGGAGCCGATGGTATAGAGGCTCACGACACGCCCCCGCAGGGCCTCCGGCGCCAGCGACTGGAGCAGGGTGTTGACGCCGGCGAGGCTGCTCACCATGCCGAACCCGATCAACAGGAGTGCGACGATCGAGAGCCACAGGTCGGTGCTGGCCGCCAGAGCGAGCAGGCCGAGCCCGAAGAGCCCGGTCGCCGCGGCGATGGCGGCGCCCAGCCCGTGGACCGTCCTGCGCCGGGCCAGGCGCAGGGCCGCGCCGAGCGCGCCGATCCCCGTCGCCGCCATGAGCAGGCCCAGCCCGTCCGGCCCGCGATGCAGCACATCGCGCGCGAAGACCGGCAGGAGCGTGGCATAGGGCATGCCCGCGACGCTGATGACCAGAACCAACGCGAGGGCGGCCCGAACGTGGGGCGTCCCCTTGGCGTAGTGCAATCCCTCCCGAAGCTGCGCCCAGACGTCGGCCTGATGGGTCTGGGGGGCTGGCTGGACCCGGATGGCGGCCAGGCACCCCAGCACGATGAGGAAGCTCAGGGAATTGATGAGGAAGCAGGAGCCCTCTCCCATGCTGCTGGCCACCAGCCCGGCCAGCGACGGGCCGACGATTCGGGCCGTGTTGAAGACCGAGGAGTTGAGCCCGATCGCCGAGGCGATGTCTGGGCGCGGCACCAGGTCGGTCAGGAAGGCCTGACGCACCGGCACCTCGACGGAGCCGATGAGGCCCATGAACAGGGCCAGGGCCAGGATCCATTCCACCGTCACGAGGCCGCTGAGCGTGAGGGCCGCGAGCAGCCCGGCCTGGACCAGCAGGAGCCCCTGGACCACGAACATGATCCGGTGGCGGGGCCAGCGGTCCGCGAGCAATCCGCCGACCAGCCCGAAGGCGAGGATCGGGGCGCGGGAGAGGAACTCCGCCAGTCCCAGGAGGAACGGGGAGCCGGTCAACCGGTAAAGCAGCCAGGCCTGCGCCATGCTCTGCATCCAGGTGCCGCAGAGCGAGAGCCCGTGGCCGGTCAGGAAGAGGGAGAAGTTGCGGTGGGTCAGGGCGCGCCAGGGCGAGCCGTGCAGGGACGACGCGCTCACCGCGCGTCCCCGCCGGCGGTCGTCTCTCTGTCGTACATCGCCGTCGTCACCGTATTGCGTTCAATGGCCGAGCGGACCAAGCCAGCCCGTATGATGTATCACAAATCGCGATGGAAGAAAGCCCGGTGGGCGCCAACTTGTCAACCGCCCCCGGCCGTTGCTAAGATCGCGCCGCCCATGATCGACTTCACCATCAAGCGGGACAGCGGAACCGGCGAGGAAACCTGGGAGGTGCCGCTGTCCGGCCACTGGCTCCTCGACCAACCCCTGTTCAACAAGGGCACGGCGTTCACGGAGCAGGAGCGGCGCGACCTGGGCCTGCTGGGGCTCCTGCCGCCCCACGTGGACACGGTCGAAGAGCAGCTCGCGCGCGCCTACGACGCCTACCGCCGCAAGGATTCCGACCTGGAGCGGCACATTTTCCTGCGCGCCCTGCAGGACGAGAACGAGACGCTCTTCTACCGGCTGACGCTGGAGCACATCGAGGAGATGATGCCGATCATCTACACGCCGGTTGTCGGGGAGGCCTGCCAGCACTTCAGCCGCATCTACCGACACCCGCGGGGGCTCTTCATCGCCTATCCCGAGCGCGACGCCATGGATCAGATCCTGGCCAACGTGATCGCCCGGCGGGTGGAGGTGATCGTCGTCACCGACGGCGAGCGCATCCTGGGGCTCGGCGACCAGGGGGCGGGAGGCATGGGCATCCCGATCGGCAAGTTGTCGCTGTACACGCTCTGCGGGGGCATCCACCCGGCCACGACGCTCCCCATCCTCCTGGACGTCGGGACCAACAATCAGGAAGCGCTGCGCGCGCCCCTGTACCTCGGCTGGCGCCACGAGCGGGTGCGCGGGAACGAGTACGACGAGTTCATCGAGCTGTTCGTTCGGGGAGTGGTCCGGCGGTTTCCGAACGTGCTGCTCCAGTGGGAGGACTTCGCCCAGGCCAACGCGGGCCGGCTGCTCGACCGGTACCGGGACCGGCTCTGCACCTTCAACGACGACATCCAGGGGACGGCCTCGGTGACGACCGGCACGATGCTCGCGGCCGTCAAGGTGACCAGCTCGAAGCTCCGGGACCAGCGGGTGGTCACGGTCGGGGCGGGCTCGGCCGGCTGCGGCATCAGCGAGCAGCTCTGCGCGGCGATGGTCCGCGAAGGGCTGTCAGAGCGGGAAGCCCGCTCCCGCTTCTGGCTGATCGACCGGCAGGGCCTGCTCCGCGAGGGCTTGACCCTGCTCCCCTTCCAGGAGAAATTCGTGCAGCCGCGGGCGGCCCTGGCCGGCTGGAAGCTGGCTCGGCCGGACCGGGTCGAACTGGCGGACGTGGTCGCGAACGTGCGCCCCACGATCCTGATCGGGGCCTCCGGCGTGCCCGGCGTCTTCACGGAGCCGGTCGTCCGCGAGATGGCCCGCCACGTCGGCCGGCCGATCATCTTTCCCCTCTCCAACCCGACCGAGCGGGCCGAGGCGAAGCCGGCGGATCTCCTGGCATGGACGGATGGAAACGCGCTCGTCGCGACGGGCAGCCCGTTCGAGCCGGTCTCGTTCCGCGGCAGGACCGTCCCGATCGCCCAGTGCAACAACAGCTACATCTTTCCCGGGTTGGGGCTCGGCGTCCTGGCCGTCGGGGCGAAGCGGGTCACGGACGGGATGTTCATGGCCGCCTCGCTGGCGCTCGCCGAGTGCGCCCCGGCGCTGCAGAGCCGGGAGGCGCCGCTGCTGCCTCCGCTGACCGAGATTCGCTCCGTGTCCCGGCGGATCGCCCTGGCGGTGGCCGCCGAGGCGCAACGGGCCGGCCTCGCCGCGCCCACCTCCCGGGACGAGCTGGAACGGCTCGTGGAGGGGAAGATGTGGGCGCCCCGCTACCCCCGCTTCACGCGGAAGGCCGGCTGAAGGAGGCGGTGCCGGAGGCCAGGGGCTCCTGGCCGGGCGACCGGCGGCGGAGGGAGTCATGCCCGTTCAGGATCGGCCGCACGTGGTGGTTGTCGGGGCGGGCTTCGGGGGCCTCTACGCCGTCCGGGCTCTCAGGCACGCGGAGGTCCGGATCACGGTCGTTGACCGGCACAACTACCATCTGTTCCAGCCGTTGCTCTACCAGGTCGCGACGGCCGGTCTGTCTCCGGGAGACATCGCCCATCCCATCCGCAGCGTGCTGCGCCGCCAGAAGAACGCCTGCGTGCTGCTGGCGGAGGCGGTCAAGATCGACGTCCACGCCCGCACGGTTTCGTTGGCCGACGGCGAAGTCGGTTACGATTACCTGATCCTGGCGGCGGGTGTGCGGCACTCGTACTTCGGGCACCGGGAGTGGGAGGCCCTGGCTCCCGGTCTCAAGAGCGTCGAGGACGCGCTGGAGATCAGGCGCCGCATCCTGCTCGCCTTCGAGAAAGCCGAGCGGGAACCGGACGAGGCCAAGCGCCAGGCGCTGTTGACGTTCGTGATCGTGGGGGCCGGGCCGACCGGGGTCGAGCTGGCCGGCGCCATCGCCGAGATCGCCCACCAGGTGATGGTGCAGGATTTCCGCGCCATCGATCCGCGGGAGGCGCGCATCGTGCTGATCGAAGCGGGCCCGCGCGTGCTGCCCTCCTTTCCGGAGGAGCTTTCGCGTGAGGCCGAGGCCGCCTTGGCACGACTGCACGTGGACGTGAAGAAGCGGACTCCGGTCACCGAGATCAGGCCGGACCGGGTCCTGTGCGGGACCCAGGCTGTCCCCGCCGCCACGGTCTTGTGGGCGGCCGGCGTCACGGCCTCGCCCCTGGCGGCCTCGCTCGATGTTCCGCTCGATCGCGCCGGCCGCGTGCTGGTGGAGCCGGACTTGAGCATCCCTGGCCATCCGGAGGTCTTCGTGATCGGCGACTTGGCCGCATTCACGCACCAGATCGGAGAGCCGCTGCCCGGCCTGGCTCCCGTCGCGATCCAACAGGGCCGGCATGCGGCCAACACCATCCTACGCCTGTGCCAAGGGCTGCCGAGCGAGCCGTTCCGCTACAGGGACCGGGGGACCCTGGCCACGATCGGGCGGGCATCGGCTGTGGCCGATTTCGGCAGGATCAGACTGTCGGGCTTCTTCGCCTGGATCGTCTGGACTTTCGTCCACATCTTCTTTCTGATCGGCTTTCGGAACCGGGTCGCGGTGCTCCTCGAGTGGGCCTGGGCCTACCTGGCCCTCCAACGCTCGGCCCGCCTGATCACCGGGGAAAGCGGGAACCGGGGAACGATCTCCCCATGAAGAAGGAGGTTCCATGCCTGAGGCCAAGCTGCCGACAACCGGAGCGGAATTGCTCGTACGATCCCTGGAGGCCCAGGGGGTGGAATATATCTTCGGCGTGCCGGGCGGCGCGGTCCTGCCGATCGTGGACGTGCTGGCTCGGCACGGCCCCAAGTTCGTGCTCTGCCGGGACGAGACCGGCGCTTCGTTCATGGCCCAGGCCTGGGGCCGGATCACCGGCAAGCCGGGCGTCGTCCTGACCACCTCCGGTCCGGGGCTCATCAACGCGGTCTGCGGCGTGGCGACGGCCACTGAGGACCGGGACCCGCTGGTCGTCATCACCGGCCAGGTCCCGCGCGCCGCTCGGTGCAAGCAGAGCCACATGAACCTGGATTCGGTCAGCCTCTTCGCGCCGATCACCAAGTGGAGCGTCGAGGCGGAGGAGCCGAACAGCCTGCCGGAGATCCTCGTCAACGCCTTCCGCATCGCCGCCCGTCCGAGGCCGGGAGCCGTGCACGTGTCGGTGCCGGTGGACGTGGCCAAGGCGGCCGTCTCCGCCGCGGCGATCCCGGCCCCCGAGCCGGTGCAGCAAGGAGCCGCGCCGGCCGACATCTTGAGCCGGGCCGCCGCCCTGCTGAACGGAGCGAAGGCCCCGGTCGTCCTGCTGGGGGTGAGTGCGAGCCTGCCCGCCGCTTCGGCCGCCGCCCGCCGCTTCGTCCGGCAGCATCCGCTGCCGGTTGCCATGACCTTCGAGGCGGCCGGGGCCCTCTCGCGTGATTTGCTCGACCGGTTCGTGGGCCGGGTCGGCTATGTCCGCAACCAGCCTGGTGACCTCGTGCTCCAGCAGGCCGACCTGGTCCTCGCGATCGGCTACGATACGGTCGAGTATGACCCAGCCGCCTGGAACACCTCGCCCAAGCTTTCAATCGTCCACTTGGATGAGCTGCCGGCGACCGTGGACCGGGCCTACCGGCCTTCCGTCGAGGTCGTCGGCGACATCGCCCGGAACCTGGACGCCCTCTCCCCGCTCGTTCGCCTGACCGCGCCAGCCGAGCGGCCCGAGGTGGTCCAGGCGAGGAAAGCCCTGCGCGACGACGAGCATCGGGGCGCGACCCTGGCCGGCTCGCCGGTGCACCCGCTGCGCTTCATCCACGACCTCCGGCAGACCATCGGGGACGACGTGACCGTCACCTGTGACGTGGGGGCGCACGAGATCTGGATGGCCCGGCATTTCTTCTGCTTCGAGCCGCGGCACCTGCTGTTCAGCATGGGCCACCAGACGATGGGCGTGGCCCTGCCCTGGGCTATCGCCGCGGCCCTGGCCAGGCCGGGCCGCAAGGCCGTCTCGGTCTCGGGCGACGGGTCGTTCCTGATGACCTGCATGGAGCTGGAGACGGCGGTCCGGCTCAGGCTCCCGACCGTGCACGTCGTCTGGAAGGACGGGAGCTACAACCTCATCAAGTCCCTCCAGACGCGGGACTACGGCCGATGTTTCGGGGCGGAGTTCGGCAACCCGGATTTCGTCAAGCTCGGGGAGGCCTTTGGGGCTGCGGCCTTCCGGATCGCGGAGGCGGAGGAGATCGTGCCCACCTTGAAGAAGGCCCTGGCCGCCGAGGGGCCGGCGCTGATCGAGGTGGCGATTGACTATCGGGACAACCAGGAGCTGGTCAAGGCGATCGAGGGCTCGGCCCAACATTGAGCGTATGATGAGCGGTCCGTTCGAGCAGAAGCTGACACGCCGTGGTTTGCTGAAAGGACTGGGAGTGGGCCTTGCGGCTCTGGTCGTTGCCGGCCCCTGCGGTTTGCTCGAACGGGCGGCCAAGGCGCAAGGCACCGGCCCGGCCCGGACGATGCGGAACGAGGAGGACCGAGGAATGGCGATTGACGATGTCTTCATCAGGGCCTTCCAGGCCCACCGGCAGAAGGGGGATCTGTTCCACCACGATTCGCACAAGGCCCACGAGCTGTTCCAGGCCTCGACGATCGGCGCCTTGATGGAGGGCGTCTACGACGGAGAGACGACCTACGCGGAGCTGGCCAAGCACGGGGATTTCGGGCTCGGCACCTTCAACGCCCTGGACGGAGAGATGATCGCGTTCGGCGGCCGGTTCTACCAGATCAAGTCCGACGGGAAGGCCTATCCGGTGGAGCCCTCACAGAAAACGCCCTTCGCGGTCGTCATGCGCTTCGACCCGACCGTGAAGGTCATCTACGAGGAGCTGGTGGACTGGACGCACTTCCAGCAGGCGGTGGACAAGGCGGTGCCGAGCAAGAACGTCTTCTACGCCCTTCTGGCCACGGGTGCGTTCGATTACGTCAAGGTCCGGGCCGTGCCCCGGCAGACGAAACCCTATCCACCGCTGGCCGAGGTGGCCAAGCGGCAACCGGTCTACGTCCACGAGGGACTCAAGGGCACGTTGGTGGGCTACCGGTTTCCCGACTATACCCAGGGCATCAACGTGCCGGGCTATCACGTGCACTTCCTGTCCGAAGACCGGACCAGGGGCGGCCACGTGCTGGACTTCCGCCTGAAAGACGCGACGGTGGAGATTGACGTGACCTCGGACCTGCACATGGAAGTGCCGGCCTCCGGGGCGTTCCTCGACACGGATCTGAGCAAGGACCAGCGCGAGGCGATCGAGAAGGCCGAACGGGACCGGTGAAGGGCTCACCGACACCCGGCGTTGAATCAGCCACACGGAAGAGGAGACATGGCTACGAACGACAAGCAGATCATCTTTTCGCTCATCGGCGTCGGCAAGGTCTATCCGCCGAAGAAGCAGGTGCTCAAGGACATCTACCTCTCGTTCTATTACGGGGCCAAGATCGGCGTGCTCGGGCTCAACGGGTCCGGCAAGAGCACGCTGCTCCGGATCATCGCCGGGGCGGAGCAGGATTACCTGGGCGAGATCACGATGTCCAAGGGCTACACGGTCGGGCTGCTGGAACAGGAGCCGCAGCTCGACAAGGCCAAGACCGTCAAGGAAGTGGTCGAGGAGGGGCGGCGGGGCGTCGTCAACCTCCTCCGGGAGTACGAAGCGATCAGCAACAAGTTGGGCGACTGCTCGCCGGACGAGATGGAAAAATTGCTGGAGAAGCAGAGCGGGCTCCAGGAGAAGATCGAGGCGGTCAACGGCTGGGAGTTGGAGAACCAGCTCGAGGTGGCGATGGACGCGCTCCGCTGCCCGCCGCCGGACGCGAAGGTGGGGGTCCTCTCCGGCGGGGAGCGGCGGCGGGTCGCCCTCTGCCGCCTCTTGATCCAGGAGCCGGACATCCTCCTGCTGGACGAGCCGACCAACCACCTGGACGCCGAGTCGGTCCAATGGCTGGAGCAGCACCTCCAGCAGTACGAGGGCACGGTCATCGCCGTGACCCACGACCGCTACTTCCTCGACAACGTGGCTCGCTGGATCCTGGAGCTGGACCGGGGGCAGGGGATTCCCTTCGAGGGCAACTATTCCTCCTGGCTGGAGCAGAAGCAGGCGCGGCTGGAGAGGGAGGAGAAGGCCGAATCCAAGCGGCGGAAGACGCTGGAGCGGGAATTGGAATGGATTCGCATGGCCCCCAAGGCCCGGCACGCCAAGGGCAAGGCCCGCGTCACCCGCTACGAAGAGCTGCTCAACCAGAAACAGGAGAAGCAGGTCGAGGACCTGGAGATCTACATCCCGCCCGGCCCGCGCCTGGGGGACGTGGTGGTCGAGGCCAAGGAGATCGCCAAGGCCTACGGGGACAAGCTGCTCTTCGAAAAGCTGTCCTTCCACCTGCCGCGCGGCGGCATCGTCGGCGTGATCGGGCCGAACGGGGCGGGCAAGACGACGCTGTTCCGGATGATCGTGGGGAAGGAAAAGCCGGATTCGGGCACGATCCGGATCGGCGAGACGGTCAAGCTCGGCTACGTGGACCAGGACCGGACGCTGGACGGAACCAAGAGCGTCTATGAAGTGATCTCCGACGGGAAGGACACGTTTCCGCTCGGCAAGGTGGAGGTCAACGCGCGGGCCTACTGCGGCAAGTTCAACTTCGGCGGCTCCGACCAGCAGAAGAAGGTGAAGGACCTCTCCGGCGGGGAACGGAACCGGGTGCACCTGGCCCGGATGCTCAAGGAGGGAGCGAACCTGATCCTGCTGGACGAGCCGACCAACGACCTGGACGTGAACACGCTCCGGGCCCTGGAGGAGGGCCTGGAGCAGTTCGGCGGCTGCTGCGTGGTGAGCAGCCACGACCGCTGGTTCCTGGACCGGATCGCCACCCACATCCTGGCCTTCGAGGGGGACTCCAAGGTGGTCTGGTTCGAGGGGAACTACAGCGAGTACGAGGCGGACCGGAAGAAGCGGCTGGGCAAGGAGGCCGACCGCCCGCACCGCATCCGCTACCGGAAGCTGACGCGGGATTAGTTGCTTGATACGAGATAGGATTCGGCTGGATCACAGGGTCAGAAATCCTGGTACGACGGGAACCTCCCACGATGTGGTTCCCGCCAACAAGGAGGGCACCGCTATGAAGGCCCCGATCCTTGGAACGGTCACCATCCTCGCCATACTGGCGATGCCTGCCTGCACGAAGCTCCAGACCTATCATGCCGAGACCCCGGCTGAGCCGTGCCGGGTGACGGCTGATCGTCAGGGGGGGAAGACCTGCGCCTACTCGTCGCTCGTGCAGCGCACGTACACCGCCGGGAAGCTCCAACAGGAACACGATTACTACATGGCCTTTGTAGAGTTCGATGACCAGGGCTGGTTCCGGGAGCCCAAACAGATGGAAAGGCTGCTGGACTTCCTGAACCGCTCCCAGAAAGACGAGGATTTCATCATCATCGTGTATGCCCACGGGTGGCGGCACAACGCGGACGCCTGCGACAACAACGTCCAGTGTTTCCAGAGCTTGCTGGAGCGGCTCGATTTCATGGAACGGACGTTGATGGACCAGTCCAGAAAGGTAGTCGGGGTCTATGTCGGATGGCGTGGATTGTCCGCCACCCTGGAGCCTTTCGAATCCATGAGCTTCTGGGATCGAAAGAACACCGCGCAAGAGGTCGGGTTGGGCGGCGTAACCGAGTTGCTGGCTCGGCTCAACGAGTTTCGGTCACGGGACAATCCGAGACGAAAGGGGCTCGGGACGCACTTGATCGTCACCGGCCACAGCTTCGGCGCCAAGGTGATCTATTCCGCCCTGTCCCACGGCCTGACCGAGCGGGCCATTCCCCGGCAGGCCGCCTCGCTCTCGCCCGCCAAGAGCTTCGGCGACCTGGTGATTCTCATCAACCCGGCGTTCGAAGGGGCGCTCTACGAACCGCTCCATCGGGTCGCCGTCAATCGCTGCTATCCGGAGCGCCAGCGCCCGGTGATGATGGTCGTCAACTCGAAGGCGGACTGGGCGACCAGATTCGCCTTTCCCTTCGGGCGAACCTTCAGCACCCTGTTTGAATCCACGAGCTCGGACGAACAGGGAGAGGCGTTGGTGCGGACCGTGGGCCACATGGACCGCTACGTGACGCACGAGCTGTCGTTGATGGATGGCAAGGAGCCGATCCCGAAGACGGGCGACACGGGCACGTGCGGGTGCCCCTACCTTGCTCCGATCAAGGATTTCGTGGCGGATTTCGAAAGGCAGGAGGGCGAGGAGTGGCAGTTTTACAAGGCGCTTGTTGAGGAGAAACGCCGCTTCGCCCCAAAGAAGCCGAGCCCGGGTTCGGAAGAGAAATCGGCGGATCCGGCCATGGATGCCTACATCGTTTCCGAGGATCTCAACCGGCGAGACATCGCGTATGGTGACCGCGTGCACCTTACCCGGTTTACCAAGGTGCGCGAGTACGAACCGAATCACCCCTATTTCGTGGTCTCGACCGACGAGAAGCTGATCCCCGGCCACAACGAGATCTACGGGGAAGACGTGACGAACTTCGTGCGCCGCTTCTACATCCGCCACATCATGGAGCGGATCAACTTCCCTCCTGGGCCCCAGTGCAAAGCGCCCCTGAACCAGTGAGCGAACGGGGCCAGCGCTTGTCATGTCTGTGACAATTTCCAGTCATGACGGATACTACCTCGCGCGAGGAGCCGGGGACGTCGAGCGGCTGCGCCTCCTGAACCGCGCCTACGGTCCCGAGTCGGAAGCGCTGCTGCGGCGGGCCGGGCTCGCGGCGGGGCTCCGCGTCATGGAGGTCGGCTGCGGCAGCGGGAACATGATCCGCTGGTTGGCCGAGCAGGCGGGCCCCTCCGGCCTGCTCGTGGGCCTCGACATCAGCGTCGAGCAGATCGAGCAGGCCCGCCGCCAGGTTGAAGCCAGCGGCCTGACGAACGTCTCCTTCCTGGCCGCCGACGTCGCGGCGCCGGCCCTGGCGGAAGCCGGCTTCGATCTCGTCTATTGCCGTCTGGTCCTCATCCACCTGACGAAGCCGGCCGAGGCCCTGCGGGCCATGGCCGCTCTGCTCAAGCCGGGCGGCCGCCTGGTCTGCGAGGAGATTGATTCGAGCCGCTGGAGGTGCGAGCCTCCTTCCCGCCTCGTGGCCCGCTCCGCCGAGCTGAAGCTCGCCCTCAGCGATCGCCGCGGCCAGCACTGGCGGATCGGCTCGGACCTGGCCAAGCTGGTCCGCGAGATCGGCTTCCGCCAAGTGACGGCGAGCGAGCACATGCCGCTTGTCCGAAAGGGCGAAGAGAAGCGGCTGTTGGGGATCTCGTTCCTCGACCTGGCCCCCGAACTGCTCAAGGAAGGGCTGACGACGCGGGAGGAGGTCGCCGAGGTGGCGGCCGAGATGGAGCGGGTGGCGGCGGACGACAGGGTCCTGCTGGGCCTTCCCGCGATGGGCCAGGTCTGGGCGGTCAAGTAGCATCAGTCGGATAGAAAGAGGCCTCGGCTGACGAAGGGCGGGCAGCTTCGAGGCCGCTTCCGTTGCCGAGGCTATTTTCGATACACCTCTCTTCGATGCCCTACTTTGACCACCTCGACGATCCGCTGTCCATCGTCCACCGCATAGACCACGCGGTAGTCGCCTTGCCGAATCCGATAGCGATCCTCACCCGACAGTTTTTCACAGCCCGGCGGCCGCGGGTTGGTGGCCAATGCTTTGATTCGGTCTGCGACCCGTCGGAGGGCTTCTGTGGGAAGGGACCGTAACTCCCGCTCGGCGGACTTCTTCAGCAGGACGCTATAGGAGCCCGTCACGCTTCAGGTCCTCGAGCGCCTTCTCGAACGGACGGCTGGGCTCCTTGCGGCGTTTCTCGAACGCTTCAAGGTCCTCGGCGTCCTCCCTGAGCAGCTCGATCACGGCCTCGTTGACGAGCTCGGAAATCGTCCGGTCGGTTTCGGCCGCCTTGACCTTCAACGCCCGGTACACCTTGGGCTTCAGATAGACGGTGGTTCTCGCGTCGTTCGGCATGTTCCCCTTCACGATGACTTGATGGCAGGACATCATAGCATCACCAGAGAGCCGGGCCAAGACCGATCGCATGGCCTTCCCCTCCTCATCAGGGGAAGGAGCGAGGCTCCGCCGCGGGCTCTTTACTTTTCCGCCGGAAATGCCTAGCATCGGCTCCTCTTTTCCGTCGAGGGGAGCCGGACATGAATCGGGCGGAGCGGCGGCGGCAGGCCAAGCTTCAGGGGGGCGCGGGACCGTCGCGCGGGACGCCCGACGTCCAGTCCGCCCTCCAAGATGCCATCTCGTTCCACAGGGCCGGCCGTCACCTGGAAGCCGAGTCCCTCTACAAGCAGATCCTTGAGGCCCATCCGCGCCATGCGGAGGCCTTGCACCTCTCGGGCATCCTGGCCTACCAGACCGGCCAGCTCGACAAGGCCGTTCAGCTCCTCTCGCAAGCGATCCAGCAGGACTCGGGCAAGGCTCCCTATTTCTACAACCTCGGCGTCGTCCTGCAGAAGCAGGGCAAGCTGGAGGAGGCTTCTTCGGCCTATCTCAAGGCCCTGGCTCTGAACCCCCGTTACGTGGAGGCGCAGAGCAACCTCGGCACGGTCCTGATGGAGCAGGACCGGTGGGCGGAGGCGGCGGCCCGGTACGAGAAGCTGCTGGCTTTGAAGCCGGACTATGTCGAAGCCCACAATAACCTGGGCGTGGTGCTCAAGGAGTTGGGACGGACGGAGGAAGCGGTAGCTTCCTACCGGCGGGCGCTGGCCCTCAAGCCGGACCATGTGGAAGCCCACTGTAACCTGGGCACCGCCCTCCTGGACGACGACAAGCCGGACGAGGCGGTCGCCTCCTTCGAGCGGGCGCTGGCCCTCAAGCCCGATTACGTCAAGGCTCACTACAACCTGGCCTTCGCCTATCTCCGGCAGCACCACCTCGACCGGGCCCTGGCCTCTCTGCGCAAGTCAGCCGACCTGAAGTACAACCACGGCCGGCCCGTGCCGGACCAGCTCGTCTACAAGTCCCGGCTCAAGCACGACGCCGAGCAGGTCCAGTATCTGCTGGATCGAGGGGTGCTCCCTCAGGGCTACATCCTCTACCTGGAGGCCTTGAAGCAGTTGAGGCAGCGCGCCGCTCGGCAACCTGGCTCAGGGACCCGTGTCGCCCTCGGCCGGGACGAACTGCGGGACATCGCCCCCTCCTTCAACCGCATCCTCCACTACGCCGACTGTCCCGCCCTGCCGGGCGGGGCCGTGAATCCGGCGCTGAACAGGGCGGAGATCGAGGCGCGCTACAACGCGTCCCACCCGGAGGTCACGTACGTTGACGGGCTGCTCACGGACGAGGCCCTGCAATCGCTCCGCAAGTTTTGCCTGGAGTCCACGATCTGGAAGCGGGACTATGAGAACGGCTATGTCGGGGCTTTTTTCGGCGACGGGTTCGCCTGTCCGCTCCTTCTCCAGGTCGCGGAGGAGCTGCGGGAGCGGTTCCCGGGGATCTTCAAGGATCACCCGCTGCTGCAGAGCTGGGCCTTCAAGTGCGACAGCGAGATGAAGGCCTTGAACATGCACGCCGACGCGGCGGCCGTGAACGTGAACTTCTGGATCACGCCGGACGAGGCCAACCTGGACCAGGAGAGCGGGGGGCTGATCGTCTGGGACAAGGAAGCGCCGAAGGAGTGGAACTTCAAGGAGTACAACAGCACGAGGAACGAGCCCAAGGTGCGGGAGTTCCTGCGCGCGAGCGGCGCGAAGGCGGTCCGCGTTCCCTACCGGCAGAACCGGGCCATCGTCTTCAACTCGGACCTCTTCCACGAGTCGGACGTGATCCGCTTCCGGGAGGGCTACGAGCACCGCCGGATCAACGTGACCCTGCTCTACGGCCGGCGGGGGACGTAAGAGAAGCGGTCGCTAGGCTCTGCCGCCCCGGACGGCTTCGAAGAATGTCGAGAAGTTCACGTTCCCGCCGGTCACGATCACCCCGACCCTCTTTCCGATCAGCGCCGGCTCCCGCCGTAGGAGCGGGGCCAGGGCCACAGCGCTCGACGGCTCGATGATGAGCTTGAGCCGCTCGAAGGCGAAGCGCATGGCGGCGACGATCTCCTCCTCCTCGATCGTGAAAAAGCCGGCCAGGTGCTGCCGCAGGATCGGGAGCGTCACGTCGCCCAGGCTCGTCTTCAGCCCCTCCGCCAGCGTGTTGGGTGCGGGCATCGGCACGATCCGGTTCTCGCGGACCGAATGGAGGGCATCCAGCGCGCCGGTCGGCTCGCAGGCATAGACCCGGATGGACGGGTTGAGCCCGTGGGCCGCGATACAGGTGCCGGAAAGGAGCCCGCCCCCGCCCACCGGTGCGAGGACCAGGTCCAGATCGGGCACGGAGGAGAAGAATTCCAGCATGACGGTCCCCTGTCCCTTGATGACCTGGGGATCGTTGAAGGGATGGATGTACACCCCGTCCAACTCGACGAGCAGGGCCGGCAGCTTGCGCTCGGCTTCCAGATGATTGGCGGCCTCGTGGATCGTCGCTCCGTAGCCCAGCACCGCCTGCCGTTTCGTCGGATTGGTGAGGCCGCCGGTCAGGATGTGGGCCTGGCGGCCGAGGAGCTTGCAAGCCAGCGCGACCCCCTGTGCATGGTTGCCGGATGAGATCGTCACGACCGGTTTGCCCTGCTGCTCCGGCGGCAACGTCGAGATCGCGTGGTAGGCCCCCCGAAACTTGAACGCGCCGACGCGCTGGAAATTCTCGCACTTCAAGAACACCGAGGCGCCGGAGGCCGCGTCGAGCTGGCGGCCGGTGAAGACGGGCGTCGCGTGGGCGACGCCGTGCAGGCGCTCGGCCGCCCGGCGGATGTCGGCGAGGGTGATCGCGTCCATGGCAGGCGCCAGTTGTAGCACGGGCCCACTCGGAGTTCCAGGTGTCCGACCCGATTGACCGGCCGGGCCACGGTTCCGAGGTTTCCTGCTATACTCCCGATCAGTTGAACTCCTCCGTTGTGGCGTGAGTCTTGTCGCATGGGCACGATGGGTTCTGGAGAGAACCGACATTGGAGGGATAGAATGGTGCGCGAGGACGTGCAGCATGGTGCATGACGGCAATCAGCGGCTGGCGAGGCTGGCCCAGTCCGAGATCCGGGCCATGACCATCGCCTGCGAGAGGGTCAAGGGCATCAACCTAGCCCAGGGGGTGTGCGACACGCCCGTGCCCGCGCCGGTGGTGCAGGGGGCGGAGCGGGCCATGGAGAAGGGCTTGAACACCTACACCCGCTACGACGGGCTGCCGGAGTTGCGCCAGGCCCTCGCCCGCAAGCTGGCCGCCTACAACGGCATCGCCGCTGACCCGGAGACGGAGATCACGGTCAGCGCCGGCGCGACCGGCTCCTTCCACTGCGCCTGCCTGGCCCTGCTCAATCCCGGGGACGAGGTCATCCTCTTCGAGCCCTTCTACGCCTACCACGTCAGCGCGCTGGTCGCGGTGGAGGCGGTGCCCAAGACCGTTCCGACGCACGCGCCGGACTGGACCTTCTCGTTCCAGGACCTGGAGCGGGCGGTGACGGACAGGACCAGGGCCATCGTGGTCAATACGCCGGGGAATCCCTCGGGCAAAGTCTTCAGCCGGGACGAGCTGCAGGGCATCGCGGACCTGGCCCGCTGCCACAACTTGTTCGTCTTCACGGACGAGATCTACGAGTACTTCCTGTTCGACGGCCGCCAGCACGTCAGCCTGGCGACGCTGCCGGGCATGGCCGAGCGAACGGTCACGATCGGGGGCTACTCGAAGACTTTCAGCATCACCGGCTGGCGGATCGGCTACAGTGTCGCGCAGGCCAAGTGGGCCCAGATGATCGGGGCGATGAACGACCTCCTCTACGTCTGCGCGCCCACGCCGCTCCAGTACGGCGTCGCGGCGGGGATCACCGAGCTCGGCCGGTCCTTCTACGAGGGGCTGGCGAGGGACTATCAGGACAAGCGGGACCGGTTCTGCCGGGCGCTGACGAAAGCCGGGTTGCCTCCCTCCGTTCCGCAGGGGGCCTATTACGTGCTGGCGGACGTGTCGCGCCTCCCCGGCGCGACCGGCAAGGAGCGGGCGATGGCCCTGCTCGAACAAACCGGCGTGGCCGGCGTGCCGGGCGAGGCCTTCTTTCAGGGCGACACGGGCAACCGGTTCATCCGGCTCTGTTTCGCGAAGACGGACGCGGACCTGGAGGAGGCCTGCCGACGGATCGAACGGCTCGATTAGCGGCGAGCGGCTGATCGGCGGCAAGGAACGGCAAGGGACGGACTCCGCCGAACGGACCGCCCTGCTTTGGTTTGCATTCCCGAACCGGTTCCCCTACCATAGGCCCGCGTTGAGGGGGAGGTCGCCATGGTGCGTCGCGTGAGTCTGGGGCTCTGCTGGCTGCTGCTGGCCGGGTGCGTCTCGCTCGGCAACGAGAAGATCGCCGACGAAGCGACGGTGGGCCGGGTCAAGGTCGGCGAGACCACCAGGGAGCAGGTCCTGGCCATGCTGGGCGAGCCGGACGAGCGGCGGCGCGCCGAGCTGGCGGATTATTCGCAAGAATGGTGGGCCTACCAGTACGAAGCCTCGCAGTTCAATCCCCTCGAATACCTGCTCATCGTCGGCTTGTTCTACAGCGGAATCGGCACGCCGGACAGCCGGACGGAGCTGCACGTCTTCTTCGACCAGAACGGGGTCGTGCGGAGCCTGGTTCGTCAAGCCACGGTCTACGACATGGGCGCCCCGTTCATCCCGCCGACCCTCACGAGCCGGGTGACGACGGCGGTGCCCTTTGCTGGCGCGCCGGGCGGCTCCGTCAGCTTCCAGTCAGAATTGGACC
This sequence comes from Nitrospirota bacterium, assembly GCA_040757595.1. Lineage (NCBI taxonomy): Bacteria > Pseudomonadati > Nitrospirota > Nitrospirota bacterium. The sequence goes on from JBFLWP010000003.1 coordinate 72,646, forward strand.
GCCGGTACTGACGGGACACGGGACGGGCCCGGTCGGTTCGCGGTCAATACCCGTCGCTCGATGACGCCTCGGCTTGTGGCTTCGCCGCCTGCGAGAGGTGCGTCACTGCCTCCTCCGCCGCCTTGGTTGCTTCCTCCCCGTGTCCAGCCATGCCGTGCTCGATCGCCTGGTTGAGCTTCTTGATCCCTTGAGCCAGATGCGGGCTCTTGGTTTCGGTCCGAGCCGCCTCGGCGTGCGTGAGGGCCTCGCGGGCCTGCGTGACCAGGGCGTCTGGATAGCCCTGCCGGCCTTGCGCGGCCGCGGCCTGCGCATGTTCGACGGCCTGGGGCACGTGCTGGCCCTCGGCCGCGGCGCCGGATGACAGCAAGACGACGAATCCCAGTGCGGCCACGACCATTCTGGTTTCCGGTTTCATGACGTCCCCTCCCGTGGTGAGCGTTACGCACCCTCCAGCTCGACGACCCGGCGCTTTCCGTCTTCATCGGCCTGAATCGTCATCCGGATGGCTGTGCCTGGACGGAGCCGGCGGAAGAAGTCCATCATGCCGGGGTTGCGCGGGTAGACGAGCAACTGCGGCTCGGAAGGGACGGGCACCCACCGGCCTCCGTCGTAGACGTGGGTCCAGAGGATCCAGATGGCGGGATCGTAGGTGTCGAAGGTGAGCAACCGACCGGCGATCAAAGTCGGCGTCTCGAAGCGCATGGACGGGACGATGTCGCCGGACGGTTCGGGTGGTTCCAGGGTCGGAGCGTCCTGCGCGAAGCCGGGGCTTGCCGCCAGCAGAATCCCGGCCAGAAAGAGCGATAGGCTCGCCACCCGGACCATGGACGATTATAGCACCGGCCCTCCGGGAAGCGTTCCACGGGCTCACGGAAGCCGACCACCCGTGGCCGGCGCGCGACCTCGCGGGGTGCGGGGGCGAGGCGATTGCATTCCCCTTGCGGTTTTCCTAGGATGGGAAACGCGTCATGAAGCTGGTGAAGCTCGTCAACGCCAGGGCCGGCGAAGCGCTCGCGATGCTCCGGGCCATGCGCCGGGTGGCCACTCTGGACGGGACCAAGCCGCTGACCGGACCCAGTCGCTCGTCCTTGCAAGGCGTGTCCCGGTACGCCTTCGGCCTCAAGGGCGAGGTGGACGTGGACGGGCTCGCTTCGATCGCGCCGGCGGAGCTGGCGGCGGCTCTGCCCGATCCCGCACTGGCCGAGTGGGCCGCGCGGTTCCTCGCGGTGACGGCGCTCGTGGACGGGGCACTGGACGGAGGGAAGATCGCGCTGGTGCTCGATTATGCGGCCGCGCTCCGGGTGCGGGAGGGCTATCTGGCGCAACTCGGCGCGGCGGCGCGCGGGAATCTGGACTGGGCCCTGGCGGACATGACGCGCCAGAACGTCAAGAGCCTCTGGGATCGGCCGTGGCGCGACGACGAGGACATCATGGCCTTGATCCTGCCGTACAAAGGCGACCGGGCCGATCCGGCCCTGGTCGCCCGGCACGAGGCCCTCGGCTCCCTGCCGCCCGGCACGTTCGGCCGGGCCTACTGGGAGATCTACAAGAAGAACGGCTACGCCTTTCCCGGCGATCCGAACGGGGTCAACGCGGCCTTCGCCCGCCCCCACGACTCCACGCACGTCCTCAGCGGCTACGACACGACGCCGCAGGGGGAAATCCTCGTCTCCACCTTCACGGCCGGCATGCATCCCAAGCTGCCGCTGGAGGGGCACATCCTGCCGGTGATCTTCAGTTGGCACCTGGGGATCGAGATCAACGAGTTCGCCGGCTCGGCCAGGGGGGCGCTGGATCCGGAGAAGTTCTGGGTGGCCTGGGCGCGCGGCGCCGCGGTCTCGGCGGATCTCTTCGCGCCGGAGTGGGATTTCTGGTCGGTGGCGGGAGAGCCGGTCGAGTCGGTGCGGAAGCGTTACCACGTCCCGGCGCTCGACCCGCGGCACGCCGCCGGCGGGCACTGACGGCCTCCTCTCCGGCCATCCTCCCTCGGTCTGCAGACTGTTCTTGCACAGATCGGGTTCGGGGCGTAGGCTAGTCCTGTCGGGCATGACCTCCTCGTGAGACTCCGGACAGCCGTTCATCCTGGTCGGAATGGAGGTGTCGTCATGGCGGAGCCGGCGTTCAAGCAACGGTTCGGCGGGGAATCGGCCGCTGAGGGAGAACCGCACAGGGAGCCAGCGGAGTGGGAGACCAAGCTCGGGAAGATCATCTTTTATCTCACCTGCGCCCTGAGCCTGTGGTTCTTCTATTGGCTGAACGGGATTCAGTGCCCCTGCTGAGGGGGGTCCGAGGGGCGAGGCGGCGCACCCTCCGAGCTTCTGCCGCGGTTTCGTGACGGGGGCGGATCGGTCCGGCGCTCGTTGCATTCGGCAGACGTTTTCCCTACCATGCCGGCGATCATGGAGCGCGGCGTGATCCGTCCCGTCCCGTTCGCCAACGCGTTGACGATCACCGCCACCGGCCTTTTCGTCTTCCTGATCGTCTTGCGGGACCTCGCTCCCTCGTTCTTCGTGTATTTCTTCAACGCCCAGTTCTTCGGGGCGGACGTCGCCTCCCTCCTGCCGGCTCGGCCCGGCCCGTTGCGACTGATCGCCGACCTGCTCATCATGCTGGTCGGGGCCTGGCTGTTCGGCTACTGCTGGGCCTGGTTCTACAACCGGCTGACCAAGTAGCCGTCCGTTCAACCGGCTGAACCGGTCCCTGTGCGAGAAGAGCGGCTTGGAGGCCTGACCGTCCGGATCACCGGCGGAACAGACGGCAGGGGCGGAGGCGTCGGGCCGGTCGTCGTCCTGCTGCACGGATTCGGGGCGCCGGGCGACGACATGGTCTGGCTTGGGCGGGCGCTGGATGCACCGGCCGGAACCAGGTTCGTCTTCCCCGAGGGGCCGCTCTTCCTGGACCTGGGAATCGTCGAGTCCCACGCCTGGTGGATGATTGATTTGGAGAAGGTGGCCCGCGAGGTGGCGGCGGGGCGACTGCGGGAGCTCTCGCGCGAAGTGCCCCCCGGCCTGACCGAGGCGAGGGAGCGGGTCGTCGCGCTGCTTCGGGACCTCGACCGCCGGGCAGGCGTCAAACCGAGCCAGACCGTGCTCGGAGGATTCTCGCAGGGGGCCATGCTGGCTTGCGACGTGGCCCTGCGCCAGGAGCAGCCGTTCGCCGGGTTGGCGCTGTTGTCGGGCACCCTGCTGGCGAGGGACCAGTGGGAGCCGCTCGCGCGGAGACGGCGGGGCCTGAGGATCTTCCAGAGCCACGGGAGCCAGGACCCGCTTCTGCCGTTCGCCCTCGCCGAGCAGTTGCGCGATCTCTTGACCAGGGCCGGCCTGTCGGTGGAGTGGATCGGCTTCCGGGGCGGGCACGAAATTCCGGAGCCAGTCATCGGCCGGCTCGGCACGTTCCTCAAGAGGATTCTGGGACCGCCCGCCCGCTAGCCGGCCCGCGCCAGCCAGCCCCGCACAGCCGAGAAGAAGGCCTCCGGCTCTTCCACGAACGGGAAATGCCCGCTCCGCTCGAAGATGACCAGCTCGGAGCCGCGGATGCCCTTGTGGAGCCGCTCGGACTGGGACGGCGGGGTGATGAAGTCGTCGCGGCCGGTCGCGATCAGGGTAGGGACTCGGATCCGGTCCAGTCGGGCGACCGTGTCGTACTGCCGCTGCAGCTCCTCCCCGCGCAAGGCGGCGCCGATCGAGAACTGGGTGCGCCGGAACAGTCGCTGGGCGGCCTCGAGGTCGAACGTCGCGTAATAGAGGGGGGCGGTCAGTTGGAAGGCGCGCCGCTGCGCCCGCTCGTCGTCCAGCTTGCCGATCTCGATCGCCGCCAGCATCTCGGGCGTCGCGCCCTTGCGCAGGGCGTTGGCCCGAATTTCCTCCTCAAAGTCCCAGGCCGGAGCCGTGTTCAGCAGGACCAGACGGCTCACCCGCCGCGGATAGCGGAGCGCATACTCCAGCGCGATGAAGCCTCCGTAGGAATGGCCCAGGACGGCGACCCGGTCGAGCTCGAGCGCGGCCCGCAGGGCGTCCGCATCGGCGGCGAACTGCTCGAACGTGAGGGTCGAAAGTGGCGGCCGACCCGAACGGCCGTTGCCGCGCTGGTCGTAGTAGACGAGGCGCAGCCGGTCGCCGAGCGGATCGAGCGCGGGATGCAGGTAGGTATGGTCCAGGCCCAGCCCCCCGTGCATCACCAGGCAAGGAAGGCCGGCTCCGACCTCCAGATAGAAGAGATCGGTGCCGTTGACCGCCGCAATCGGCATAGTGGCGTTCGACCGCGGCTTACCGGTCGGAGAAGAGCCAGGGCGCCTCGGCCTTACGCCGGCGCTCGTAGGCCGTGATGGCCGCTTCGTGCTGGAGGGTGAGCCCGATGGAGTCGAGTCCCTTGAGCAGACAGTCCTTGCGGAAGGGGTCCACATCGAACCGGTAGACCGTCCCGTCCGGCGTCGTCACGGTCTGGGCCGCCAGGTCCACCGTGAGCCGGTAGCCTTCCCGCGCGGCGACCGCATGGAACAAGGCCTGGACCTCTTCCGCCTTCAGGACCACCGGCAGGATCCCGTTCTGGAAGCAGTTGTTGTAGAAGATGTCGGCGAAGCTGGGCGCGATGAGGCACCGGATGCCGTAGTCCAGCAGCGCCCAGGGGGCATGCTCCCGGGAGGACCCGCAGCCGAAGTTGTCGCGCGCGAGCAGGATCGTCGCGCCCCGATAGCGGGGCTGGTTGATGAAGAAGTCCGGGTCCGGCGAGCCGTCCTGCTTCGTCCGCCAGTCCAGGAACAGCCCTTCCTTGAGCCCCGTCCGCTTGATCGTCTTGAGGAACTGCTTCGGGATGATCTGGTCGGTGTCCACGTTGACCCGATCCAGCGGCGCGACCAGCCCGGTCAATGTCGTAAACGGCTCCATGCAAACCCTCGTTAGACGTGAAACGTGAAACGTAAGACGTGAAGTGACTCCAGAAATCCGTTCGTCCTCGTCTCACGTCTTACGTTTGCGTCTCGCGGTTCTTAGGACCAGTGCCGGATGTCCACGAAATGTCCTTCCACCGCCGCGGCGACCGCCATGCCCGGGGAGACCAGGTGCGTGCGGCCCCCCTTCCCCTGCCGCCCCTCGAAGTTCCGGTTGCTGGTGGAGGCGCACCGCTCGCCCGGCTGGAGCACGTCGGCGTTCATGGCCAGGCACATGCTGCAACCCGGTTCCCGCCACTCGAAGCCGGCCTCGCGGAAGATCCGGTCCAGCCCTTCCTCCTCCGCCTGCTTCTTGACGAGCCCCGATCCGGGCACCACCATCGCGTGGACGCTCTTGGCCACCTTCTTGCCCTTGGCGTACCGGGCCGCCAGGCGCAGGTCCTCGATCCGGGAATTGGTGCAGGAGCCGATGAACACCCGGTCGATCGCGATGGCCGTGATCGGGGTGCCGGGCGTCAGGCCCATGTACTCCAGCGCGCGTTCCGCCGCCTGGCGCGACTTCTCGTCCGGCATCTCGCGGGGGTCCGGGACCTTGCCGTCCACGCCCGTCACCATGCCGGGGCTCGTGCCCCAGGTGACCTGGGGAGCGATCCGCTCCGCGCGCAGCTCGATGGTCCTGTCGAACCGGGCGTCCGGCTCGGTGCCGAGCTGGCGCCAGGCCTGCGCCGCCCGTTCGAAGAGATCCCCCTTGGGAGCCAGCGGCCTGCCCTTGACGTAGGCGATCGTCTGCTCGTCCGGCGCGACCATCCCCGCCCGGGCCCCGGCCTCGATGGACATGTTGCAGAGCGTCATCCGTCCCTCCATCGAAAGCGCGCGGATCGCCGAGCCGGCGTACTCGACGACGTAGCCCGTGCCGCCGGCCGTGCCGATCTGTCCGATGATCGCGAGGATGATGTCCTTGGCGGAGCAACGGTCCGGGAGCACCCCTTCCACGCGGACGACCATGGTCTTGGGCCGCTTCTGGAGCAGGCACTGGGTGGCCAGCACGTGCTCGACCTCGCTGGTGCCGATCCCGAAGGCCAGCGCGCCGAACGCCCCGTGGGTGGAGGTGTGCGAGTCCCCGCAGACGATCGTCATGCCCGGCAGCGTGAAGCCCTGCTCGGGCCCGATCACGTGCACGATCCCCTGCCGGACGTCGCTCATCCCGTACAGGGTGATCCCGAACTCCGCGCAGTTTTCCTCCAGCGTCGCCACCTGCTTGGCGCTGACCGGGTCCGTGATGCCGAGGCGCCGGTCGGTGGTGGGCACGTTGTGGTCGGGGACCGCCAGGGTCGCGGCGGGCCGGCGCGGCTTGCGCCCCGCGACGCGCAGCCCTTCGAACGCCTGGGGCGAAGTCACCTCGTGGACCAGGTGCCGGTCAACGTACAGGAGCGTCGTGCCATCCGCCTCCTCCCGCACGACGTGGGCGTCCCAGATCTTGTCGAACAGCGTCTTGCCGGCCATGCACGCTCCTTAGGACCCGCCGCGGTCGGCGGCGGGAGGCTGGATTATAGCAGGCTTGCCCTCCGCTCTGCACCCGCCGCCGAACGGGCCGGCCCGGTAAAGTTTCCGGGAGAATCAGCCGATCCTGACAACATGAGCGAGCCCATCAACGCCGACCTCGTGACCATTCCCCGCTGGACGATCCAGCGGGAACCCCTGGCGCCGGACTGTCCCCGTTGCGGCTCCAGCGTCGTGCGGGTCCTGGCCGACGACCGGCACCAGTTCTTCTGTAGCTGCCAGATTCTGGCGGACCTCTACGTCCCCCGTCACCGGAGCCGCTGACCACGGGGCACGGGGTCCGGCCTGGTTGAAACCCTCGTGCCCGCTCCCCCGCATGCTTCAGCCGACCCGATTGCCCCGCAGCCGGTTTTCCTGTAGGGTGGCGGGGCCGCGGCGCGACCCCGTCGGTTCAGCCGCTCCGTGGCCGGCTATGCGTCCTCTTACGCCACCACCGGTGGGATTCCGGCGACGTTTCCTTCCGTTTTGCGCGGGCGTTGCGCTCCTGTGCCTGCCGGCCGCGGCGGCGGAGGGAGGGGAACAGTTGTCGCTGGGGGAGCGGGTCTTCGGCGCGGACAGCATCGTCGAGGCACGGCTCCCGCTGCACGCGCCGATCCCGAAGCGTTGGCCCAACCAGACCTACGATCCGAAGGGGTGGGCGTTCCCCAAGGAGCTGATCGATCAGGCGCTCAAGGGGGCGCGCATCGAGCGGGTGCTCAAGGCGCCGTCATCCGGCAAGCCCGTGCTGCCCGCGCAACCCTACATCTTCTCGATCGGCTCCCCCTGCTGGTGGATGAGCCACGAGCGGGGGGAAGTGCGGAGCCTGTTCTTCCTGCGACGGGACGGAAGGGGACGTTGGCGCGAGCTCGCGGGGGTGGAGCAGGAGCAGGGCCTGTACAGCGACCTCAACCCGGCGTACGAGGATCTCGTGGCGGCGATCAAGATCGTAGCCGGCTGGCCGGCCCAGGCTCCGGAGGAGGCCAGGGAATCCCAACGGAGGCTGCTCAACGCCAGCCACAACCCCTACCTGCTGCACCTGGCCTCCCTGTACCTGACCAAACATGCGCCGGCCGTGCTCGAAGAGGTCTGGGGCAAGCCCGGCTCCCCGGAGCGCAGACAGTATGAGAAGCTGGCGACCGAGCCGGCGCCGAAGAATTCCTGTGTTCCGGCTTTACCTGGTGATTTGCGGGAAAAGATCCCGTGAGACTACAGGGCGCTCAAAAAGGCCATCCAGCGAGGCCGCAGGGAGCGAGGACCCCGAGACTATAACCCGTTGCATTTTACAGAGCAACGAGTACCCGCAGATTGGATGAGGGGTTTGACGGGGACCCATTGCATGGCTTTGTGCAATGGGTGGCGAGAACAAAGCTGGAGCCTTTTTCAGCGCCCTGTCAGGTCCAGAGTTCGAGCGGCGCGTGCGTCATCACGCGGCGCAGGATGTCGCTGATCGTCACGATCCCGACCGGATGGTGCTGGGCGTCGATGATCGGGAGCGCGCTGATCCGCTCGTGCAACATCACGCGGGCCAGCTCGCGAATGTCCGTCGCGGTCGTGGCGGTGAGCACCTCCGTGGACATGATGGCGGAGATCGGATGGGTGAGCGAAGGCGCGTGTCCCGTGGCTTCGAGGAGGCTCGAGAAGCCCAGCAGGTCGCGGTCCGAGGCGATGCCGACGAGGGCGCCGGTCGCGGAGGTCACGGGAAGATGACGGAAGCCCTTGCTCTTCATCAGCGCCCAGGCTTCGGTCAGCGTGGCCTCCGGTCTCACGGTCAGCACCGGGACGCTCATGATGTCCTGGGCGAGTATCGCCGGCTTGCGGGTCTGGGGAGCCTGGCTCTTCTCGTAGGCCATCCGCGCAGCCAGGACGGTGATGTCCAGCCCGGCCTGACCCTGGTGCTGGGGCGGGTCCTGCCCGTAGCGCTGCACGTCGGCGACCTTCGGCTTGCCGGTGACGGACCTGGGCCGATAGGTCTCGACGGCTCCGTTGACGGCGAGCACGACCGGCATGGAGACTCCTCCTCTCGTCTTCCTATCGGCTGGTTCCCGCGAAACCTTGAGGGAAAGCCGGGCAGCCGCTGCCCGAGCCGGGAGGGCGCCGGATGATGGGGGAACAGTGGAACGAACCGCCGGTGGTGGCCTGGTGTCAGCTCCTGCTGGACAGCTTCCGCCGGTGGACGGGCCGCGAGTTGATCGAGCGAACCGGTCCGGCCGAGACCCAGGCGGCGGCGCTCTTCCATGCCCCGTTCGTCCTGGTCTCCCACGGGACCGGGACGGACCCGGTCCTGAATTATGGGAACCGGGCGGCGCTGGACCTCTGGGAGATGGACTGGGAGCGGTTCACCCGCACGCCGTCGCGGTTCACGGCCGAGCCGGTCAACCAGGCCGAACGGGCGCGGATGCTCGCCAAGGCCGCTGCGCGGGGCGTCATTCACGATTATCGGGGGGTGCGGATTTCCGGCAGCGGGCGCCGCTTTCTCGTGGAAGACGCGGTCGTTTGGAACGTGACGGACGCCGAGGGAACGAAGCGGGGCCAGGCGGCCACGTTCTCGAAGTGGAAACTTCTAGATGAACCGTGACGGGTGATGGGCGGTGGACGGCGGATCGGGCTGCCGGCCCGCTCAATGGAGCCGCTTGAGGACCGTGTCGGTGCCCTGCTCCCGCCAGACCATCCGGTTGCGACTCAGCTCCACGATCTCGTAGACGCGCGCGAGCTGGGTCCCGGACAGCATGTCCAGCCCCGGCACCGCCGCGCCTCCCGGGACCATGCCGACGCCGACCATGCCGTTGATCAGGATCTTGATGTGCCGCTGGTCCGGGAACGTGTAGCCGGCGGAGAGCCGCCGGATCAGCACGGTTCCGTCCTTGAAAAACTCCCAGGTCTGGCTGTTCCCGTCCTCCCACTGTCCGAGGACGAGGGTTTCGGGGTTGCCGTCCACCGGCCCGGACGAGGCGCCGGGTTCGGCGCCGACCGGCACGAAGTAGGCGTTTGATCCCTGCACGGAGCGGATGGCGGTTCCCGCGATCGTCATCGGGCCCCTGGCCGTGTCGAGCTGGATTTCCCCGCCGCGGACGGTCACGGTGCCGGCGAAGAGGGACCCGCGGTCCAGGGTCATGCCGGCGGGAGACAGGGCGCGCAGGCGGACGGCCTCGATCTGGCGCGTCCCGAACGCCGTCTCGATGGTCAGGGTCCCGCCCGTGATACGGCCCTCGACCAATCGCCCGTCAGCCGTGGCGATCCGCACGGGCGGATTCTCGGACTGGGGGCTCCGCATCGCCACGGTGGCGACCAGGATCACCAGCAAGCCGAGGAGGAGCCACGAAAAGCTGAGCCGACGCATCGCCAGATCTCCCGACAGAAGAAACGTCAGTCTTTATGTCGGTTGCCTGTCCCATAACCTTGAGCGGATTTTGGCGATCCCGTCGCGCCCTGCCGCTGCGGGGTTGGACTGCGGAGCGAGGCCGCGCCATCAGGGCGTCCAGCCGAAGCGGGAAGCATTCGGAAACTCAAAGAGTTGCCGTTCGGCGCCACGTACGCCTGCTTGCCGGAGGCCTTCTACGCGCTGGTCCCGCCGGCGCCCCGGCAGAGCGGCGTTCCCCGCTCAACTCGTCAACCGGGCCTCGACAGGCAATCTGGGCAGAGCCCGCGGCTGAACTGCGTTCCCGAGTGCTCTTCCAGGTAGAGCTCCAGTTGCTTCCAGTACCCCCGGTCGTCCCGGACCTTCTTGCAGGAGGAGCAGAGCGGCAGCAGGCTCTCCAGCGCAAGGAGCCGGCCGCGCACCCGCTCGTGGAGCATGGAGAAGACCGCGGCGACGCCGATCGCCAGGACGGCCATGGCGCGGTTGGCGACCGCCATCCAGTAGGGCCCTCCTCCCGGCTCCGACACGTACAGGCCGACGACCGTGAGGATGGTCGCGGCGACGGCCACGGGGAGGAAATAGCGCCGCCCCGGAGTCAACAACGTCAACAAGAGCGGCACCGTATAGAGAACGGGGACCAGAACGCCGACCGGAACGAACATATCAAGGATAAAAATTCCGACGATCAAGAGAGCGATGACGGCCGCCAGCGGCAGGCCCGCCGTGGGCACAGGGTCCTTCATGGCACCTCCTCCCTGAGTAGTGGGGGTGGGTATGAAGCCTATATAGGCAAGGCTTGTAGGCCGATTTTATCCCCTGGTCAAGGGGTTCTTGGCCGGTCGGTTGACTCCTGGAGCGAAATCGGTAAGCTTGCCGGCGGCATGGGACGGGTCGAGCCGGTGGAACTATGAAGCGGAGCAGGGGGATGCGGGGATGGTGGCCGGCTCTGTCGGTCTGGCTGGCGGCACTCGTGCGCGCCCGGTGTCCGCACGGGGTCTGGGTGGAGGAGGAGGCGGAAGCGGGTCATGAAGCGGCGGCACGTTCCTCCTCCTGACACCAAACGGGCCCTCGGGGGGTGGCTGCTGCTCCTCGCGCTGGCTTTCGTCGCTCTGCCGATCCGGCTCCTGCTGTTCATCTGGGAGGACCTGCTGCCGGCCTTTTCCCGGGAAGCCTGGCCGCTCCTCACGACGCCGGGCAGCCCGGCCTACCATCCCCTCAACAAGCCGATCCTGCTGTTTGAGCTGATCGGGAACAGCCTGACCCTGCTGGGCGCGCTGGTCGTCGCCAGCCTGTTTTTTCTGCGACACCGGCGGTTCCCCCTCCTCGGCGTGGTCTTCCTGGCTCTGGCCGTGGCTTTCTATGTCGCGGACTACTTCATCACGCGACAGCTTCCGCTGGTTGCGGAACAGAGCGGGAGCGAGTCGAAGCTGGACCTGATCGGCGCCCTGCTCGTCGGCGTCGCGGTCTCGACCTATCTGCTGGTCTCGAAGCGGGTCAAGGAGACCTTCGTCCGGTGAGGCGCCCCGTTCGTCAGAGAGGCGTCGTCGCCCGTTCCGCCGGTCAGTTCTTCACCCAGTACGACCGGGTCGGCCGCACCTATACGAAGGCGAAGCGATCCGGCCCGCCGCTGGACTACCGGCTGGCCTTCCGGGCGCGACTGCCGCGCTCGCTCAAGGGGAAACGCGCGCTGGACGCCGGCTGCGGCTACGGTCCGGACCTGGCGGATCTCGCGCGCCGAGGCGCCGAAGTCTACGGTATTGATCCGTCCCCGACGATGATCGAGCTGGCTCGTCGGCTCTCCCCGGCCTTCGCGAACCTGTCCGTCCAACGTGTCCGCCGCACCAATTTCCCCGACCGCTTCTTCGACCTCGTCATCAGCATCTACGCCTTCCACAACGAGCCGAACCTGAAGCCCGCCTTCCGGGAGGTCCACCGTATTCTCAAGCCGGGCGGGCTGTTTCTCTACGTCGTCCAGCATCCGCTGTTCGTCTTCCAGGCCAAGCCGACCAAGGTTTACCACGAGCAGGAAGTCTTCAGGTTCGACATCCCCAAGGCCTTCCCGCCGGTGAAGATCAGCCAGCCGTCTCACACCCTCTCGGAGTATTTCAACGATTTCGTGTTGAGCCGGTTCGACGTCCTGGACTTCGCGGAGAGCCGGGACCCGCTGCCCCCCTGGTTCCTCGTCAAGCTCCGCAAACGAGCCTCGGGTCGCCGATGACTTCCACCCGCACCAGGGCTTTCGTCGCCCGGACGGTGGGCATCGTCTGCATCGCGCTGGGGTTCGTGGCCGGGATGCAGGGACTGGACCGGCCGGACTCGCTCTGGATGGGCACCGCGCTGGGCCTGCTGGCGACGGGGATGCTCGCGCAGGGCTACGCGCTCTACTGCACGTTCAAGAGGATGAAGGGGAAGGACGGCCGGGGGCGGTAGCGGAGCGGGCCACCAGGTCCGCGCATTCCCGGCAGCTCCGGACCAGATCGGGGCCGCGCAGGCGGAGGGCTCCGCCGAGCAGCAGCAGCACGTCGTTGCCGTAGAAGCGGCAGAGCTCCGGCACCCGCTCGACCGTCACCCCGCCCCCCACGATCGGCAGGCTCGGCTTGAGCGTGCCGAACCCGTCCCTGAGCCCGCTCGCGATCTCCCGGCACTCTTCCGGCGTGAAGGAGAACCGGCTGCCGTAGGTCGGGAAGATGCAGGCGTCAGCCCCGGCCAGACGCGGCAACCGTCCGAACAGGACGGACGGGGCCAGGCCGCCGGCCTCGTGGGCGACGGAAGGGCCGAGCCAGGCCGGATGCATCACCACGGGCAGGCCCAGGTGCTCGTCGGCGGCCAGCGTCCGCAGCGCGTCCCAGCCGGCAAGGCCGGGCGCGAGCATGAGCCCGCCGGCTCCGGCCCGCTTGGCGGTGCGGGCCCGCTCGCCGACGAGCGGCGCCGGCGCGGTGACGTTGGGGACGTACAGGCACCGCCGGCCGGTCTCCCGACCGGCCCTGGCGACGGCCTCCGCGCAGCGGGCGACCCGTTCCGCGAACGGGGCGAAGGGCTGGTCGGTCAGCACGCTGTCGTCCTTGATGAAGTCCATCCCGCCCAGCGCGAACTGGTAGGCGAGATCGGCCAGCTCCTCCGCGGAGAGGCCGATCGGCTTGACGACCGTGCCGAGCAGCGGCCGGTCCGGCACGCCGAGGAGATCGCGCAGGCCGGCTGTCCCGAAGCGGGGACCGCGCAGCCAGGCGAAGCCGCCGGGCGGAAGGTCCAGGCCGCCCACGCGGACGCCTCGTTTGAGGCTGATGGTCCCGTACGCGACATTGAGGAACTGGGGCAGCTCTCCCGCGACGAGCTCGATCGCGTAGCTGATCGCGGCTTCGAACCGTCCCGAGGGCAACGGTTTGAAGGAGTCCAGACGGCCGACGAGCCGGTCCCGGATCGGCCCCTCCGGGATCGCCGCCTCCGGCAGTTCGACGGTCTGCTCGATGCCGATCGCCGTCGCCAGAGCCCTGGCCTCCCGCTCCGGACCGTCCAGATGGTACCGGACCGTGAACCGCTCGCCGGAAATGCCAAGGGGGTCGGAAGTCGGCATGGGCGCAAGCTAGCACCGGGGCAAAGACCGGTCAACCGGCGATCCGGTATAATGCCGCTGGCGGAGCGACTATGGTCACCTTGCAGATTCCGACGCGCACGATCCTCAATCCCACGGGCGGATACCTGGGCGAGGGATTCACCCACACGATCAACCTGTACCGGGGCTGCGCATTAGGCAACTCCCTCTGCGGCCTCTACTGTTACGCCCAGTGGAATCCCCACCATACGTTGGGACGGGCCTGGGGCTCCTTCTTGGACGCCAAGGCCGGGGTGGTCGAGGCTTACCAGGCCCAGTATGACCGGCTCAAGCAGCCGCGCACCGGCCCTCCCAAGCCCTTGCGCATCTTCATGTCGAGCGTGACCGAGCCCTACCCGCCCCAGGAGCGGGCCGCCCGTCGCACGCGACGTCTGCTGGAGGCGATGCTCGACCGGCCGCCGGATCTGCTCGTGCTCCAATCTCACACGACCCTGGTCGTGGACGACCTGGCCCTGCTCCAGGAGCTGCACCGGAAATGCCAACTCCAGGTGAACATCACGGTCGAGACGGACAAGCCGGCGCTGCCGCCGCCCTTCGCCCGCCACGCCTATACGCCGGCCGAGCGGATCGGGGCGCTGAGAACGTTGCGGGAGGCGGGCCTCTGCACGGTGGCGGCGGTGAGCCCGTTGCTGCCGCTGGACGATCCTCCTCGGTTCGCCCGTGAGCTTGAGCGGGCCGCGGAGCGGGTGGTCCTGGATCACTACTTGATCGGCGACGGGAGCCGGGATGGCCAGCGGACCAAGCAGACCAGGCTGCCGATGTTGCTGGAGGGGGCCGGGTTGATGGCTTGGACCGGCTTGGCACGCTTCGAAGAGGTCGTCGCGATCTTCCGGGAGGTCTTCGGCCGGGAGGAGCGGGTCGGGGTCAGCCGGGCCGGATTCAACCGGGTTCACGACCCCGCGGCCCAGGAGCTGCCCGGATGAGGCGTGAGGCAACGCGGCTGGGGCTCGGCCTCGCCGCCGGCTTGCTCCTGGCCTGCTCGACCTGGCAGGCCGACTACCTGGCGCAGCATGTGGAACGGGCGACGCAGGCTGAAGTGGAGCAGAAACTGGGACGTCCGGTCTTGACGAGGCCGCTCGACGGCGGCGGGACCGAGTGGGTCTATCACGTGTTTCCCCGTTCGCTCTTCGACTATCCCTACCGGGGCCATCCCTACGGGGACGGGTCGTGCGAGGAGTACCTCCTCACCTTCGACCAGCAGGGGATTTTGACCACGTGGCTCAAGCAGGACTGTTAGAAGTAGACCGATGCCGCCGCCTCGCCGTGACCGGGGCGCCTGACTTCGCCCAAGCCCCGTGGTACCATGACGGCCCATGAAGATCGCGACGTTCAACGTCAACTCGCTCCGCAAGCGTCTCCCGCTCGTGCTGGACTGGCTGGCCGGACACCAGCCCGACGTCCTCTGCCTGCAGGAGACCAAGGTGCAGGACGAGGATTTCCCGGCGATGGCGCTGACCGCGGCCGGCTACCACGTCACGTTCCGCGGGATGAAGGCCTACAACGGGGTCGCGGTCCTGACCAGGAAGCAGCCGGAGCAGGCGTTCTACGGGCTGGACGACGGAGGCGAGCCGGACGAGGCGCGCCTCATCCGGATCGTGTATCAGGGGGTGCCGATCATCAACACCTATATCCCGCAGGGGTACCTGATCGAGTCGCCCAAGTACGCCTACAAGCTGGAGTGGTTCAAGCGGCTCCGCCGCTACTTCGACAAGCACCTCTCGCCGAAGAAGCCGGCCGTCTGGTGCGGGGACATGAACGTGGCACCGCGCCCGCTCGACGTGCACAGTCCCGAGAAGCACCTCCAGCACGTCTGCTACCACGAGGACGCCCGCAAGGCCTACCAGGACACGGTCGCCTGGGGCTTCGTGGACGTGTTCCTCAAGCTCTATCCGGACCGGCAGCAGTACACCTTCTGGGATTACCGCCAGCCCAGCTCCCTGGAGGCCAACAAGGGCTGGCGGATCGATCACATCCTGGCGACCAAGCCCCTTGCCGAGAAGGTCGCGGAGGTGGCGGTGGACATCGAGCCCCGCCGCGCGAAGGAGCCCTCCGACCACACCTTTCTCTGGGCGGAGTTCAAGGTTTGACGGATTCGAAGCGTGAACGGACCACGATGAGCCGCCGCTTGAACAGACTGACCGTGTTGCTCCCCTGCCTGCTCCTCTTCGGTTGCGCGAGCGCGGAGAGCTTGTACGACACGGTGATGGGGGCGGGACCCTTGGCTCTGTCAGACGTCCGGGAAGACCAGGCGAAGAACTATCTCGTTGACGCCTTGAACTACTGGCTGGGAAAGCCCAAGGACGAGCGTGTGCGGGTGGTGGGATCGCCGAGCCAGTGTGCTCCGCTCAACACGGCGGAAGAGGTCTGCGAGTGGCGGCAACCGACGCAGCAGGTCCTGTTCACCTACGACAAGGACGGCATCGGTAAGTCGTGGAGCTACCGCGGCGATTACGGCGAGTTCACGAACGCGAATTACCAGTCGGCGCGCCTCCTGCCGGCCTCCTCATCCCGAGCGGCGCAGCAACGGGAAACGGAGTGGGTCCACCCGACCAAAAAGAAAACGGACCTTTCCCAGGACTTTCTGGAATGTCAGAGCGGCCTCCTGCAGAACCCCAACGTCCAGACGGGCAGCAAGTACGCGGTGCAGGTTCAGGCCGAGAAATGCCTCCAAGAAAAGGGATGGGTGCGGGGGCGGTAGCGGACGCCGCCAGGCTGACCCCGGGCGCGAGCCGTCGCGCCGTCTGCAGCCGGACCGCTGCTCCCTATCGCTTCAACGGCAGTGCTTGGGAGAGCTGCCCGGCCGCGCTGCCGACCGGCTCGGCGAGCCGGTCCCGCCGGACGGTCGGGTCCACGATCGCGCCGCAGTTCACGCACCGCCAGACGAACGGATCCTCGAAGAAGTCCGGCACCCACTCCCGCACCATGAATCCCTTGCACCGGCGACATTCCATAGCTCCCTCCTGTTCACGCCGGCCTGAAAGACCGGCCGGACAGGAGGGGATGGTAGCGCCGGAAGATGAAGGGAAGGTTAACCCCGGGTTAAAAGTTTCTAATCAACCGGAGAGCCTGACGGGTTAAGTCCGTTCTTCGATGCCGTACCTGGGCGGGGTGATCGCCTCCCCTTTGCAGCGGGGGCAACGGCTGGGGCGGGTCAGTCTGGTCCGCTCCCGGAAGACGAAGCCGCAGTCCCGGCACCCGGAAGGCTCCAGGAGGAAGCGGCGCGTCCGGTCGTGCGTCAGGGAGCGGACGATGTGCCGGAGATGGTCCTCGACCTGCCGCTCCGGAATGCCTGCGAGCTCGGCCAGCTCGCGGGAGGACCGGAGGGTGCCGGTGATGAGCTGCACGAGCCGCTGACGGACGGTCAACTCGGGCGCGGCCATCGTCACCCCGACCCTCGAAGCTCCATCGCGTGCGCCTTTTCTTCGCCTAGACCACGACCACGCGCGACGTGCTCGGGGCGATCACCACGTGGCTGCCCGGAATCTTCTGCTCCAGGCCGGCCCGCATCGCGTCAATGGATTTCTGCACGTCGCCCATCGTCCGGTCCGGATCGAATTCCAGGAAGATCTCGATGTAGATGTTGGTGCCGGACCGGCGGGAGCGTATGCCGTGAAACGCGACGTACTCGTCGTAGTAGGCCGTCAGCTCCCGGAGGATCACCAACTGTAGCGATTCGTCCAGCGCCCGGTCGAGCAGGTCGGCGGCGTTCTTGGAGACGACGTTATAGATCGAGTTCACGAGGAATCCGCAAAGGACCAGGGAGGCGATCGGGTCGATGTACATGGACCAGGGGTGGTCCTCCATCGCGAGCGTGAGCCCGAGCGCCGCGACCACGCAGACGTTGGCGACGGTCTTGGTCCGGAACAGGTGCCATTGAGACTCCATGACCGGGGACCGGTCATGGCGGGCCACCCGATAGGTCCGCAGCCACCGGATCGTGTTGGCTCCGGTCGCGTAAATGGCCACGAAGAAGCCCAGCTCCACCTGGCGGGCGACGACCGGGTGCCGGAGCCGGTCGACGGCTCCGGACAGCGCCACCACCAGCGAGACGATCATCACCCCTCCGACGATCAGGCTGGAGAAGTTCTCCAGCTTTCCGTAGCCGTACTCGTAGGCCAGGGCCTTGCCCTTGGAGATCCGGCGGATCATCAGCCAGGTCATCCCGCAGGCGAAGGTCTCCCCCAGGTTCCGCAGCAGGTCCGTGAAGATGGTCAGGGAGTTGCTGATGAGGCTCGCCGTGAGCTTCAGCGCGAAGGAGAGAGAGCTGGTCAGGAAGTTGACGCGGACGAACCGCTCCTTGACGCGGTAGGCGCTGGCGAGGGCGGCGAGACGGGACCCCATGGCTCCTCTGGCTTGACGACCCCCGCCAAGCTACCGGCTGAGCCTGCCCGAGTCAAGCCGGAGGCCGGCTTGACAGGCTCCGCCGGTTCCGATATCCGATGGGGGAATAACGGAGGGCGTCCACGATCAGCGGGGTGTTCGGATGAGACGACTGGTCGCCTTGCTCCTGGCTCTTGCGGTCTGCCCGTCCCTGGTGGCCGCCGCCCCGAAGGACCGGGAGCGGTGGGATTCCCGGTACGGCGGAGAGGGCTATCTGTTCGGCACGGACCCGATTCCCTTCCTCGCCCAGCACGTCCACCTGCTTCCGAAAGGCAAGGTCCTCGACCTCGCCATGGGCGAGGGGCGCAACGGGGTCTATCTGGCGGCCCAGGGGTTTCAGGTCGTCGGGTTGGACATCTCCGAGAAGGGGCTCGCCAAGGCCAGGAAGCTCGCCGAGGAGCGGCACGTCTCCATCGAGACCCGCGTCGCGGACCTGGAGGAGGTGCAGCTCGAGCGGAACGTCTACGACGTAGTGCTCTGCACCTACTACGTCCAGCGGGACCTCTTCCCCCGGATCAAAGACGCGCTCAAGAGCGGCGGGGTCGTCGTCATTGAGGATTATACGGTTGAGTACCTCAAATACAACCCGTCCTTCCCGAAACCCTACGTGCTCCAGACGAACGAGCTCCTGGAACATTTCAAGGACTTCAAGATCCTCCGTTACCAGGCTTACGACGACGGGAAGACCGCCTACGCCAGCCTGATCGCCCAGAAGCCCTGACCGGAACTTTTGTCCAGGATGTCGGTTCCTCCTTGATTCTGTCGGTTTGCGTGTTACAATAAGGCCGTGATCGGGAAGAGACCTGGCGAATCCTCTCCGAATCCCCTGCTCTCTCCCCCACGACGTTTTGCCGGTCGCTCCACCGGCGGCCCCAGACGGCTGGGCCCGCAAGCTGGCGCCACCGTGAGAGTTCTGCGCCGCGGCGGGTGAAGGGCCGTTCCTCTCAAGCCCCCGCCCGGACTTGACGATACTCTTGTTAGGACGCAGAGCACGGAGGGGCCACCTGTGGGCGACGCACGAAAACAACCGAGACCGCTCAGCCACGACGAAGCCAAGGCTGCCGAAGCCGCGTTTCAAGGCCGGCCCTTCAACGAGGACTGGTCGGAATCCGCACGGACGATCTATGACGGTCTGATGGACGCGATGCGCAAGCGGAGCGGCATGTGGAGCGACGTCCCGTTGTTGGACGATCGGTCGCACGACGGCGAGACGGAACTCGACTACGTCACATCCTATGGCGAAACGGAATGACATGACCCAGCGGACGACGAGGGCGGAGAACCGGGCCAAGCGCGGTTCGTCCCGTCTGTGGTGGTCGTTCGGCCTGCTCGCTTCCCTGATGCTGCTCGCGCCCCAGGGTGCGGGGGCCAGCACGTGGCCCTCCCATCGGGAGCAACTTCTCCCGATCGTGGGCGTGACCGTAGGGCAGAGGCCGACCGGGATCGTGACGAACCTCATCCTGTCCTTCGACGATCGGGGGGATCATGAAGGCCTGGTCGTGCAGTTCCGCTCGACCCCCGGGCGGTTCTCGCGGATGGCCCAGACCGCGGTCGAGCAGGCGATCTACCGAACCGCCAAGGCCGCCGGCCTCTCCACCGACTCCTGGACCGTGGTGCTCAGCGTGCCTTACGAAGGCGTGACCATCTACGGGGACAGTCTCTCCGCGATGGTGGCGCTGGGGGTGGTCGCCCTGGCCAAGGGGGACTTCATTCCGCCCGACCGGGTGATGACCGGGACCGTCGCGCCGGACGGGCACATTGCGCCGGTGGGTGCCGTGCCGCTGAAGGTCGCGGCGGCGAACGAGGCGCACATGCACCGTGTGCTGGTGCCGGACGAGGTGGATGTCACCGACGGGGATTGGAAGACGCCCTTCCTCGTGCAGGTGTCTCCGGTCGGATCGGTCAGCCAGGCGTATGAGGCCTTGACCGGCCGCGCCCTCAAACCTTGACCGGGCGTTGAAAAAGGCCTCCAGCTTCGTTCTCGCATCGCTTCCACCCTCAACGTACAACTGAAGAGTACGCCTCGGGTGTTCACTCGCTGCGGCCTCGCTGGGCGGCCTTTTTGAACGCCCGTTAGTCGTTTGTCCAACCCTCAGACTAGCAGCAGGCCGGCGCGCCGCGCCTGATCCCAGGCGTCGGTGCGCAGCAGCCGGTCGAAGGCGCGCGGTCCCCCAAGGGGATAAGCCGCGCGCACATCCCGGAGCCAGGGATAGCCCTCTCCCCTCTTGCCGTGTTGCGGCGTCGCCTCCCGGATCAACTCCACGAGCCAGGCCGCCTTGTCCGGCGGAAGCGTCAGCACGACGTCCTCGGTCCGGCTGGGCAGAATCGCGCGGGCCCGATGCCGTCCGGCCAGCTCGACCACCGGCGTCCCCCCGATCCAGACGAACCGGCGCTCCCATGATTGCGATCGCCGCTCGTGGCCCGTACGGAAACCGCCGGCCCCGTCATCCGCGAGCCGGGGCTGAGCCAGAGCCCGAGCGACCCAATTCCGCGGGACAGGGGGCCGTGCCAGCCGACGGGCAGCCGGATGCTTGAACCAAGCCCGCACGTCGGACGCGAGGCTCTCCCCCTCCATGTAGGCGTCGAGCGCCAGCCGCAACCCGTTGCCCAGCCAATCAGGGGCCTGCCCGACCGGATCCCTGTGCGTCAGATCGTTCTCCGCAAAGCCGCCGAAGGCCGGCCCGGTGAGCCGGATCCCGTGGACGGTCGGGTCCAGCCCGACGGGACTGTGGGCGGTTGCCACGAACCGGTGCCAGAAGGCCGACTGGATCAGATCGTGGGCGAAGAGCTGCCGGACCCGCTCCAGACTCTCCACGGTCTCCGCGATCGTTTCGCCGGGGAAGCCGTACATGAGATAGGCGTGGACCAGGATGCCCGCTCGGCGGAAGGCCGCGGCGACGCGCGCCGCCTGATCCACGGTGATCCCCTTCTTCATTGCGGCCAGCAGCCGGTCGCAGGCCGTTTCCAGACCGGCCGTGACCGCGATGCAGCCGGAGGCGGCCAGCAGCCGGCAGAGGTCCGGCGTGAAGGCCTCTTCGAAGCGAATGTTGCCCCACCAGGAGATCGTCACGTCCCGCTCCAGCAGGGCCAGCGCCAGCCCCTTGAGCCCCGCGGGCGGCGCGGCCTCGTCCACGAAATGGAAGCCCCGCCGCCCCGTCTCGGCGAGCAGAGCTTCGACCCGGTCTGCCAGGATCTCCGCCGGCGCGGCCTCATACCGTTCGATGTAGTCCAGCCCCACGTCGCAGAAAGTGCATTGCTTCCAATAGCAGCCGTGCGCGACCGTCAGCTTGTTCCAGTGTCCGTCAGACCAGAGCCGGTGCATGGGGTTCAAGGTGTCCAGGATCGAGAGGTACCGGTCGAGCGGCAGGCCGTCGTAGGTCGGCGTCCCCAGCTCGGCCATGCCGAAGTCCCTCGCGCCCGCCCCGTCCCGCCAGACCACGGTCCCCTCGACGCGCAGGAAGGTCCGGCAGAGCTCGGTCTGGTCGCGCTTCCCCTGGAGGTGCTCGAGCAGGCAGAGGAGCGGCCGCTCCCCGTCGTCCAGCGTCACATAGTCCACGAGGTCGAAGACGCGCGGGTCTTGCAGCCGCCGCAGCTCGGTGTTCGCGTAGCCGCCGCCCAGCACGATCCGCACCGACGGCTGCCGCGCCTTGAGGGCCTGGGCGATCCGGAGGGCTCCGTAGAGGTTGCCGGGGAAGGGCACGGTCAGCCCGATGGCCGAAGGTCCCGTCGCCTCCACGTGCCGCCACAGGGCCTCCAGCATCAGCTCGTCCGTCAGGCTCGGAGGCTCGGCGAGCGCCTGGGCGATCGGATCGAACGAGGAAGCGGATCGGCCTATCTGCTCCGCGTACCGGCTCAGGGCGAACTGCGGAGCGATCGTCTCGCGGATGAGGTCGGCCAGGTCCTCCAGGTACCGCGTCGCCCAGTGCTTCGCCCGGTCGGCGGAAGAATCGGCACGGAGGCCGGGAGGCTTGGGCTTCGCGGATGCGAACCGGGGCCCTTGCGGGAGGAATCCGCCCTGGCAGATGCGGGGCGCCAGGGCGGGGTCGGCTCCCTGCAGGAAGGCGATCACCGGCTCGATCGTCGCGAGGTAGTCTCGCTCGAGCGCCAGCATCTGTCGGGCCTCGCCGGGCAGGCTCCCCGGTCGAGCCCGAATCTGCGCGAAGGCCCGCGCGAGCCCGGACCGCGAGAACAGCGCGAGCGCCAATTCGATCCCCAGGTCCGCCTGCGCGACGGAGTAGCCCCGCGACCGTAGGAAGCCGGTCAGGTAGGCGGTGGACGGATAGGGGGTGTTCAACTGGGTGAGCGGCGGGATGAGGAGGAGCAGAGAGCCCTGGGACATGCCAGAGAACTACCACATGCGGCACCGGATGGCCAGGGAGCCACTCTGAGCTCGGGAGGTCGGTGTAATGATCCGCCGGGAACCTAGACTAACAGGGTAGGAACGACGGGCGATGGGCTGAGACGGGAGGGACGCAATGGAACGGCGGACGGTGCTGAAAATGGGGGTGGCGCTGGGGCTGGGACTTATGGCAAAACTGTTCGGAGAGCGGACCGTGTTCGCCAAGGAGGCGGCCGTGAAGGAAACGTTCGAAGTCGTCAAGACCGACGCGGAGTGGAAGGCGCGGCTCACGCCCGAGCAGTACCAAGTGCTCCGGCACGAGGCGACGGAGCCGCCGTTCCAGAACAAGTATTTCGACAACAAACAGCCGGGGACCTATGCGTGTGCCGGTTGCGACCTGCCGCTGTTCTCCTCCGAACACAAGTACGACAGCCGCACCGGCTGGCCGAGCTTCTGGCAGCCGATCGACGAGAACGCGGTCCGCACCAGGACCGACTACAAGCTGATCTTCCCGCGCACCGAGGTCCATTGCCGGCGCTGCGGCGGCCACCTGGGCCATGTCTTCGAGGACGGCCCTCCGCCCACGGGCCTGCGGTACTGCATCAATTCCGCCGCGCTGAGTTTTGTCCCCGCCTGACGGACGTCAATCTTCGTCGGGCTTGGCGATCAGGAGACAGACCGTGAGCCACCGGCAGCGGGTGGCGGAGGGATCGGCTTCGATCTTGCGGCGCAGGGCCGCGTAGAAGTCTTCGACGAGTTGCTGCCGGGCGTCCGGCGACCGGTCGGAGTCCAGGGAGCGGAAGAGCGGCGGCTCGCTCCAGGCCCGGAACCAGGCCGTGAGGGCCGCGGCGTAGGCGCGGGCGTCCCGGCCGTGCTCGTACTGCTCCCAGAGGGGATCGGGCAAAACGACCGGCGAACACTCCTCCAGCACCAACTGGGCGCTCAGCGGACCCCGTTCGAAGGGCTCGCGGAACTCCTCGATGCGCCGGTTGTAGGTCGGCACCAGCATCCGCTCATATTCCCCGGTCCGCAAAGCCCTGGCCTCCGTGAGTTCCCGCAGGGCCCGGTTCGCCAGGTCCAGGAGCCCCTCCCCGCCGCTCAAACCCCGCTCGTCTGCGGCCCCGGCCAGGATGACCAATCGGCCGCCCGGCCGCAGCTCGTGCGCGCGATGCTCCAGGAACCGCTGCCAATCCTCCCGCCCCTGTTTCGCGAAGGCCTCGGCCAGTTGGCCTGTCGCGCGCGGGGTCCAGATGTGGTCCGGCATGGTCGCGGGGACCTTGCTGAGCCAGTGCAGGGCGATAGCCGACCAGCCCAGGCTCACCTGCCCGGCCGGGAAGAGCCGCTCGAAAAAGGACCGGCCGGTGGCGAAGGTGAACACGTTCGAGGCCCCGCGCAGGTAGCTCTCCGGCGAGGACTCCAGCAGCAGGAAGAGCGAGGAGAAATCGTTGGCCGGCTGGTCGTTGTGGACGATGGCGATCGGCACGGCCTCCGAGGCCCGCCGGCGGACCAGGCCGATGACGGTCTTCATCGGCTCGAGCGAGTTCCGCCCTTCGGATGACCCGTAGTCGGCGACGAGGAACGCGCCGCCCGGCTCCGGCAGCGGCACGGCCTTGACGGCCCGCTCGAGCAGGGGCAGCCCGTAGGCGATCGCGCTGCGCTGGAGCTGCGAATGGGTATTGTAGAAGCCCTGTCCCCGCATGACGGCCTGGTGGGCGGGCACGGGAGGCCGGGTCTCTGATGGGCTCATAGGGGCTCCTGGAATGGATCCTCGAACATGCGCGGCAGCCAGCATTCTGCCGGGAGTCGGAACGGATTGCAAGCCGGCCGTCCGGCCCTGCGCGACGGCCTGAATCCTCGCGGCAAATCCCCTATAATGGCGGCCCGTGACGAAAAGCCGGGGAGACAAACCGCAAGTGACCCGCTGCGCATGGGCGACGACCGATCCGGCCGTCCGCTACCACGACGGGGAGTGGGGCGTGCCGGTCCACGACGACCGGAGGCTGTTCGAGTTCCTGATCCTGGAGGGAGCCCAGGCCGGCCTGAGCTGGGAGACGATCCTCAAGAAACGGGAAGCCTATCGCGCGGCCTTTGATCGCTTCGACCCGCGGGCCGTCGCGCGCTATGACGGGAAGAAGATCCGGCGCCTGCTCGCCGATCCCGGCATCGTGCGCAACCGGCTGAAGATCGCCGCAGCCATCCGGAACGCGCGCGCCTTCCTGGCCGTGCAACGGGAGTTCGGGAGCTTCGACGCCTATATCTGGCGATTCGTGGGCGGGAAGCCGATCGTGAACCGGCGGCGCTCGCTCAAGGAGGTGCCGGCCCGCACGCCCGAGTCGGACGCGATGAGCAAGGATCTGAAGCGGCGCGGGTTCACGTTCGTCGGCTCCACGATCTGCTATGCGTTCATGCAAGCCGTCGGGATGGTCAACGATCATACGCTCCGCTGCTTCCGGTACCGGCAGCTCAAGGAGGGGAGGAGCCCATGACGATCGCATTTCTGGGAACCGGCCTGCTGGGCCGGCCCATGGCGGAGAAGCTGGCGGCGGCCGGGCATGCGGTCGTCGCTTACAACCGGACCGTCGCCAAGGCTGAGCCGTTGTGTCAGGTCGGCGCCGTGGTCGTCGCTCGGCCGGAGGAGGCGGTCCGTGCCGCCTCCTGCACGATCCTGATGCTGGCCGACGCGCGGGCCATCCGCCAGGTGCTGCTCGAGACTCCCGCGCGCCAGGAGCTGGCCGGCCGCACCGTGATCCAGATGGGTACGATCGGCCCGCAGGAGAGCCGGGCGCTCCAACGGGAGGTCCTCGCGGCGGGCGGCGACTATCTGGAGGCGCCGGTCCTGGGCAGCATCGCTGAGGCCAAGGCCGGCAGGCTGCTCGTGATGGCGGGCGGAACCCAGGAGCAGTTCGCCCGGTGGGCGGACCTGTTCCGAAGCTTCGGGCCGGAGCCGCGTCTGATCGGCCCGGTGGGCCGGGCCGCCGCGCTCAAGCTGGCCCTGAACCAGTTCATCGCGGCGGAGATCGCGGCCTTCTCGCTCAGCCTGGGGCTGGTCTTGCGGGAGGAGATTCCGGTGGAGACCTTCATGGGGGTGCTGCGGGAGAGCGCCCTCTATGCCCCGGTCTTCGACAAGAAGCTTCCGCGCCTGCGCGCGCGCGACTATGCCAATCCCAACTTCTCGACCCGACACCTGCTGAAGGACGTGGATCTCTTTCTCGCGGAAGCGGAGACGCTCGGGCTGGTCACCGAGAGCCTGGCCGGTGCCCGTGCCCTGTTGAGCCGGACGGTCGAGCGGGGCCTGGCCGAGGTGGATTACTCGGCCGTGTATGACGCGATCAATCCGCGATAACCGGATGTTGAAAAAGGCCTCCAGCTTCGTTCTCACCACCCATTGCACGAAGCCAAGCAATGGGTACCCGCCGTCTCCCTGCGACGTACCAGAAAACGTACGCCTCAGTCGCCGTACTCCCTGCGGCCTCGCTGGGCGGCCTTTTTGAACATCCTGACCTGTGTTTTGCCGTCATCGGTTTGACATGAAAATCATAAGTCACTATCCTTCCGTGGCCAATGCCAAATCAAAGGCAAAGTCGCCAACGTTCCAGCAAGCGCTTCGGGGCGGGAGAGCTTTTTTAGTTGGTCCGCCATGTCCAAGAAGCAGATAGCTCCATTGAGAGATGCGCAGAGATTTTGCAGGGGTGAGATTGAGCGCATGCTCAAAAACTCTCAGACCAAGGTCATCATGCCCGTGATCACGCTTGGGCTGCTTCGTGAGTTCTTAAAAACGGGCAGGCAGGTATTCAGCGACAAGGAAATCGGGGGCACCTATAAGGCTGCCGTCAAGGACCTGAAAGACTATCTCCATCACGATGTCCATTTTGGCGCCAAATACTACGACGCCTATGGAAGCCGAATGTCTCGTTACAGCGTCCTCAAGCCGGTTGGGCACCTAAAATACAAGCTGATGCCGCCCTACACAGAGGTTGCGCAGCCCCTTTGCGAGTGGATTCCTTCCAGGGTCAATCAGCACATTCAAGAGCGTTTGGGTGTGATCCCATCGCTCCAGGATTCAAGTAATAGAGTGGCTCTGGCCAGTGACAAACAGCGGCTTTTGGGTCTGATTCATGAGCAGATCAACAAGACGGCGGCTAACTTTGAGATTTTCAGCTTTGCCGTCCTGAAGGTCCATTTGGAGAAGTTCGCGTGCAAGATCTATCGTGACACACGAACTGCTGCCCACGACCAAGGAGTTGATCTTTCCACCAATTTCGGCGTCGTTTATCAGGTCAAAAAGCTCCAAATCAGAACGGAATCGGAAGCTGACCAGGTGTATGCTGAGCTCAAACTTAACTTTGACAACAAGCGCCTTCAAGATGGCAATGTGATCTTGGTCATTGATGACATCTCAAAGGGAGTGAAGAAATACCTCATCGACATGAAAGTGCAGTCTATCAGCAGGCAGGACGTCCTGAAGCTTGCGGCCAATTTTGACGAACCTGAGGACAGACAGAAGGTGCTACGAATTGTTTATGAGGAATTCCGTCGGGAGTACTCGAGCAGAATCGAATGAGTTGTCAGGACTTGTGCGGCCAGGATTAAGCCATATTCGGAGAAACGATTTGCTCAACCAAATCTTCTGCCATGCGGAGTGCTTTTTCTTCCGACACAAAGTGTTTCTCAAACTTTGTGATGTAGTCTACTGGGTAATTCCCCTCCACCACGCAGGTGGTTGCTCCGCCAAACCCATCAGCTTCTACGACAACGACCTCGTCTTCTAGTGCATAAAGTGGTGAGAGGTAAAGGACAGCGTCCGGAGCACTGATCCCCATGTCCCGACGAATCGCATCAACTTCCGCCTGCAGGCGCTTGAGTTGTTTTAGCTGCTGGTCTCGGCTCATGGCTTAGCCCTCCTAGTGGCTTACTAACAATCCAAGCCGCTATCGAGGCTTCTTGGATACGAACGTGGGGAAGATGCCCTGCGTGTCGGGCACGGTCTGCACGTCCCGGAAGCCTGCCGCCTCCAACTGACCCTTCACGACTTCCCTCGGCTTCACGAGCGACTCCCACAGGGCTCCGACCAGCACCGTGAGGACCACGGCCTGGAGCCGCCAGTGCGTCAGGTTGATCCGCCTCCAGACATACTCGGTGTGCGGCACGACGTGGCCCGTGACGAAGACCCCGCCGGGCTTCAGGGCTCCGTACACGTGGCGATAGAACCGCTCACACTGCTCGTTGGTCAGATAGATGTTGAGGCCGGAGGAAGTCAGCAGGTCGAACTCCTCGCGGACGGGCGGCTTCGAGAACCCCGGCGCGAGCGCGTCGCCTTCGCGCAACTCGACTACGACGTGCGGCGGCCGGCCGGCAGAGAGGAGGTCGGCGAAGGCTTGCGCGCCTTTCAACGCCTCCGGGTCCTTGTCGATCCCCACCAGGCGCGCGCCCGTCGTCAGGCGTCCGAAGTCCAGGGCCAGCAGGTCGCGCATGCGGCCGCAGGGCAGGCTGGCCAGCACGGCTCCGTCGCGGAGCAGGGGCTGGGTGTGCCGCTGGTGGAGCCTGGCCCGCTCCTGCGTGGCGAGGAACAGCGGGAACGTGAAGAAGGCCAGCTTGTCGAAGAGACAGAGGGCGCCCTCTCGCTCCTCTCGCCTGAGCGTCGCATGGTAGTCGGCGTCGAACAGGAGGTCGGTGATCCGCCAGTTGAGCCCGCGCGCGCAGAGGAGGAAGCGGCCGACCTCGCTCTTGGCCGCCTCCTCGGCGAGCGAGCGCAGGAAGGCCCTCGGCTCCTCGAACCGGAGGCCGCAGGCGGTGCCGAACTCGGCCCGCACCTGCTCCATCAACGGTTCCAGGCCGAAGCCGTACTTGGTCTCGAACCGGCGCGGGTCCAGGGTCTCGACCCGCTTGGCCGCGCCGTCCAGGGCCTGCTCGATGGAGTTGGCCTCGGCGAGATGCGACTGGAATCGTTCGGAAGACATGCGGGGGCCATTCTAGCACTCCGTGAGGCTAGAACGTCCACAGGAGGGAGAAGAAAACGCCCTGCCGCCGGGCGTTCGCCTGGTTCAGGTTCGTCACCGAGACGGTCCCGTTGCTTCCGAACGCGGTGGAGGTGCCGCCGGTGGTTTTCATGTCCCAATAACGATAGCCGGCCTCGAACGTGAGGCTTTGCCAGAGCGTGAGTCTTGCCGCGCCTTCCATCTGGATTCCCTCGCCGGTCGCGATATCAATGAAGGAAGGATCGTGCTTCAGGTCGGTCCGGAGGTTGTGGTTGTCGTCGTTGCGGTAATAGGTGTAGGGGACGTAGAAGAGGCTCCCGACGAGCTGGACCTTCGTGAGGACCGGGAGTTCGGCCTGCGAGAACAGGGGGACCGCCACCTTGGGGCCGAGACGCAGGCTGATCCATTGCACGGTCTCGGTGAGGGCCGTCACCGTGGTGGGTTGATCGCGGGCCCCGCCGCCGGAAATGTCAACGATCCCCTTCGCGCTGTACTTCTCCGTCCAGTACTGGAATCCGAGCAGCAGGTCCGCCGCGCCGACCTGGTCCGCATACTTCCAGCGAAGGAGTCGCGGCCCCACGTCCAGGGAGACGTACCAGACCTGCCCGTCGGTCGAGGGGCTGAGGGTGTTGCTGCACACCGTGCCGGGGATCGGAGACCCGGTGCAGGTCCGGTTGTTGTTGGTCCAATCCAGATCCTGCAGGGTCCCCTTGGACGAGATGGCTCCATAGCCGAGAGACAGGTTGGCCACGAACCGCTGAATCGCCAGATCGGCCGCCAGCTCGTAGATCGGGATGTTCTGCCCCTGGAAGATCAGCTCCGAGAGGACGTTGGGCTGCCCGCCGCTGCCCTGGATGTTGTAGGCCAGCTTCCCCTGACTGAGCCAGATCCTTCCGCCCAGCGTGAACGTGGACGGATAGTCCCCGCTTCCCGTCAGATCGCCGGAAAGCACCTTCTGGATGAGCGGCTGAGGAGTGGACTGAGCCAGCGCCAGGTCCAGCCCGGACAGCCAGACGGATGCGATCACGGCGAACGGGATGAGCCTGGCACGCATCAAATGTTCCCGGTGGACGGAACGGCCGACGGCGGCTCGACGCGGGAAGATAGGTCCAGTACTAGCCAGGGCGAGCGGGACTGTCAAGGAAGGGAATCCTCGATATTCGGGTGCGGTCAGTTCCGAGCCCTGACGCACAGGCTGCGGCGCAACGCAGAGTCCGCTGTCCAGCCGGATCGCCTCCCCCGCTGACAAAGGCGGCTGGGGGCTGATGCCGCCGGGCCGACTGTGATACAACCAGGCCTGTCACCCACGCGGCAAACCATGGCGACGACGGCTCTCTTGCGGACAAGCATCTTTCACGTCCTGGCCGGTGCGCTCCTCTGCCTGTCGCCCGCGCAGGGCTGGGCCTGGGGCGACGAGGGACACAGGATCGTGGCGCTGGTGGCCGAGAGCCGGCTGACGGATCGAGCGCGGGATGCGACGAGGGCGCTGCTCGACGGCGACAACCTCATCACCGTGGCCACCTGGGCGGACGCCGTCAAGGGCGAGCGGTCCGAGACGGCGTCCTGGCACTATACCGACATCCCGAAAGCCGCCGATTCGTACGACCCAACCCGCGATTGCCCCCAGGGGAATTGCGCGGTGGAGCAGGTCGAGCGGTTCCGGACGGTCCTGGACAACCAACTGAGACCCCGATCTGAGCGGATTGAAGCCCTCAAGTTCCTCGTGCATCTCGTGGCGGATCTGCACCAGCCCCTGCACAGTGTGGACGATCGCGACCGGGGCGGGAACGAGGTCTTGGTGACCTTCATGGGCCAGCGCACGAGACCGGATCGGGACCGCCCGTGGAACCTGCACGCCGTGTGGGACTACGGGCTCATCGAGCAGGTCGGGATGACCGAGACCGACTATGCCCGCCACCTCACGAGATGGCTGCGCGGCCAGCCGGTTGCCGAGTGGGAGCGCGGCACGGTGCTCGACTGGACGTTGGAGGCCCATCGGGTGGCCGTGGCCCAGGCCTATGCCGTTCCCGCGGATCGGCAGCTCGGGGCGGACTATCTGCGCGCGATGCGGCCGGCGCTGGATACGATGCTGGCCAAGGCGGGCGTGCGGCTCGCCAAGATGCTCAATGACCTCTTTCGAAAATAGGCTGCCGCTGGCCGGCGGTCTCGCGCTCCTCCTCGCCGCCTGCATCCCCTACAAGCCCACGGTCTCGCTGGAGGACAGTCCGCAGGCCATTCCCGTGAACGTCCTGGTCCAGACGCTGCGCGACGCCACGCTGCCGGCGGACAGGGAAGATCCGGCGGAGGGGGGCGTCTCGCAGACGAGCCTCCGGATGATGGAGGGCGAGCCGGGCCCGCTCGTCACCCAGGCGGTCTTCGGCGGGCTGCACGCGAGTGGCCTCTTCCGGTCCATCAGCAGGAAGGAGGAGCGGCCCGATCTGATCCTGAGTGGCACGATCCGCCGCTTCTCCGGCCGGGTCGTCCTGCCCGCCTGGGTGCTCACGCCGGTCATCGGCCAGATCGGGCACCTCGTCCTGGGCCCGACCCAGGAATGGATCGGCGAGGTGGACCTGGAGGTGACGCTCTCCACGCCGCACGGGCAGGTCGTCGGTACCTATCGGGGCCATGCGGCCTACGACGAGCTGGCGGAGCATGACCGCCGTCACTGGGCCACGCCCCTCTACCCGGCCCACCAGCGCCTGAACGAAGCCCTGACGGAAGCCGTCCGGCAGGTTCACGATCAGATGCTCGCGGATCGGGAGAAGCTGGTGGCCTCGACGGCCCGGTAACTGCCGGCTTCCGGCCCTGTGGCATCTCTCACAGCCGACTGCGCGATTCCTGCAACAGTTTGGCGACCTCGGCGCGAAATCAATTCACAAGTGTCTCAAATGTTGGAGTGTCTTGGTTGGCCTCGCTCTTGCCTGATCGGGGAGCTCTGTGGTTAGGTGAGGCGTCTCGGGGACCAACAGCGAAAGGAACAAATGGTCATGTCGATGCGAACCCCGGTGTACGTGATGCTTCTGAGTGCGATCCTGCTGACGGCTTCCCTGGCCGCCGCAGCCAGGCCGCATCTCGTGAGCGACCGGAGCCAGGCTCCGCAGATGGTCGGTCCGTTCAATGACCGGACGGAGCCGGCGGAGAGCCGGTTCGCTCCCTTCTCCAATCCTTCAACGGATCTGCTCCGGCAGCCGCCCGGCAGGGCCGGCCGCGTTCATCCGGACGACGCGGCGGTGACGCCCTACTTCGGCGCCGGCTTCAACGGCGGGTACCCCACCCAGCAGGATCGGATGCTCCGGGAGAGCCTCGTGCAGGACGATCGCAAGCAGCGCGATCTCTTCGGCAAGAGCCTCGTGCCGAACGAAGTGCAGATGGGCGTCCGCATCCCGTTCTGATTGACACCGCACATTGCGAGGGCGTGCCGGCAGCCGCCAACGAAGCCAGGTCACCCCTTGACCTTGTCCGGATAGACCGTCTGGATCAACTTGAGGGTCAACGCGTCGGCTCCCGCCCGGTTCGGGTCCATGGTCAGCAGGACCACGAAGGTCGCATCGAGCTCGGGTGAATAGAGGATGCAGGTGTCGTAACCCGGCACCTCGCCCCGGTGGCCGATGAACCCGGCGAGGGTCAGCACCCCCAGTCCGTAGCGCGCGGCTCCTCCCGTGGGGATGGCCACGGTCTTGAACTGCTCCTCCTGCATCTTTTTGCTGACGAGCTGCCCGGTCCCGAGCGCCTTGGCGTAGACCTTGAGGTCGTTGAGGTCCGAGACCATCGCGCCGGCCGTCCAGGGCCAGGAGGGGTGCAGGGCGGTCACGTCCGTCATCGCGCCGGGCGTCTTGCTCCCACGGAGCGTCATCGAGAGGGTGAAGAGGTCCGCGTCCGCGATGTAGCCCTTCGCGTAGGGCTCCTGCAGGGTCTGGTCCCTGGGGAACGAGGTGTTGGCCAGACCCAGGCGCTTGATGATCCGCTGGTCGATCTCCTCGGCCGCGCTCTTCTTCTCCTTGCTCTCGTCCTCGAGGATCAGGCCCAGGAGCGCGTAGCCCGTATTCGAGTAGTGGTATTCCTTGCCGGGCGGGGCATAGTCCCGGTGGGAGACGGCGAAGTTGATCAGCTCCTCGGGCGACCAGACGAGCAATAGGTTCGCGTAGCTGACCGCCTCCAGGGCCGGGTCGTCGGTATAGCTGAACAGCCCGCTGGTGTGGTTGAGCAACTGCCGGATCGTGATGTCCTTGGCGTTGAGGATGTTCAGCTTGTGCTTGCGGACGTACTTTTCGATCGAGTCGTCGAGGCCGATCCGGCCCTCGTCCACGAGCTGGAGGACCGCCGTCGCGGTGAACATCTTCGTGAGGCTGCCGATGCGGACCTTGTGGGTGACCGCGAGCGGGGTCTTGGCGCCCGCATCGGCCACCCCAAAGGCCTCGACCCAGGTCCCGCGGTCCGGAGCCCAGACGCCGATGATCGCGCCGGGGATGCCCGCCTGCTGGATGGCGGTCTGGACCGTGCTTCTGAGCGAGACGAGCTGCTGCTCGCTGAAGGTGGCCGCCGGCTTGGGGGGCCGCGCCTCACCGCCGGATTTGCACCCGCCCGTTCCCGACAGGAGCAGGATCGCAAGGGTCGCCGCCAGGGTGGAACGTCCGAGACGATTCAGGCCGATCGTGATCCTTTCCACAGGGCCTCCTTTCTGCTACATCTCTCCGCCGTGACCGATCGGGACCAGGCAGGACGGCGTTCCGGCTCCGCCGATCCGGAGCGCGAGCTGTTGGTGACGACCGCCGAGACGCTGGCGGCCATCCTGGATTCGGCTGTCCGCATTCCCGGCACGCGGATCACGGTCGGACTGGACCCGCTGCTCGGGTTGATCCCCGGCGTCGGGGACCTGCTGGCCAGCCTGATCGGGGCCGCGATCCTGGGCATCGCGGCCCGCCTGCGGGTTCCGAAGATCGTGCTCGCCCGGATGTGCCTCAACCTGCTCCTCAACGGGGCGCTGGGCGCGGTGCCCGGCGCCGGCGACGCCTTCTCCGTCTGGTTCCGCAGCAACGTTCGCAACGCGGCGTTGCTCCGCCGGGTGGTCCAGGTCCCTCATCCGACCACGGCCCCGGACTGGGCCTTCGTCGTCGGCATCCTGGGGATGACCCTCGCGCTGCTGATCGGGGCGATCCTCGTGATCCTCTGGCTCCTGGCCCGACTGTGGGAGTTCCTGCGGTAGCGGATTCGCCGGAGCCGCCGACCTCCCTCTCTACCGAGCCGGACCGGTTCTGTCAATGGAAGGCGGCTTGCGCGACAGAGCCGCACGTCAGCGATCCAGAAAGAGCGCGCCCTCACCCGTCAGGATCTGTCCGTTGTCGCGCTGGCCGGAAGCCGAGGCCGGCACGAGGACGTACTCGTCCTCCTCCGCTAGGTCGAAGAACCCGCCCAGGCTCTTGCTGTGCGCCGTGCCCATGCCGGTCGGGACGAGGTACCGGTCCTTGCCGCCCTCGTCAACGAAGAGCCCCCAGGCACCGAGATCGGCCAGGCCGAGCCCGTCCGATTTCGAGAGGTCGTAGCGGTCGTCGCCGGTCCCCGCGTCCAGACAGAGGGCGACGCTCCGGTCCCAGGCGGCCCCGCCGTCATAGTGGGGGCCGGTGGAGCCATAACGGTCGTATCCCTCGTAGTCCACGTGCAGGCCGAGGCCGCCGTGTGCGGCTGCCCCCAGCCCGTACCGGGCTGCAAGGTGCTGATCGTGGCCGGCGAGGTCCAGCTTGATCCCCGCGCCGAAGAAGTAGCCGGCGCCCTGCGAGAAGTTGGCGCTCCGGTACCGGTCGTCGCCCGCCAGGTCAAGGAGCCAGCCCTCCCCGCCAGCCACGCCGTCGAAGGAAAGAGTCTCGCCGTCGCGGCGGACGACCCGGAAACCGGAGCCGGCTCCCAGCCCGAAGCAATCGTACTGAAAGAAAGGGTCGTCCCGCTTGGCCTCCGGATGCTCCTCGATGTTATAAGCGCTGGCGAGATGATCGCCGCACTCGTACCGGTCGTCGCCGTCCCCGTCGAGGACCGCGCCGAGCCCCAACGGGCCCCCGAAGCCGAGGGAATAGCCGAAGCTGGTGAAGCGGTCCTCCCCGAGCCGGTCCATCAGGAGCCCGAGCCCGCCCAGGGCCGCACCCTGCGTGAAGGTGGCCCCAATGTACCGGTCCGCTCCCTCGCGATCGTCCAGGATCCCGATGCCCGCGAAGCCGGTGCCGCCTGACCCAATGGCCAGCTCGTAGGTGTCGTCCCCGAACCGGTCAACCAACAGGCCGACGCCCAGCCGGCCAGTCGCCAGGCCCAAGGGCGAGGCACGATAGGCGTCGTGGCCGGACAGGTCCAGGATGACGCTGATGCCCCGTTCCGGCGAAGCCGGCGCGGCGATCGCTCCTTCATAGAGGTCGTCCCCGCCCAGGTCGAGGATCAGGGCGAACCGCTGATCCAGGTGATACCGGTTGGGCCCGCGGTCGCCGATGACGATCAAGCCGGCTGGCGTCTCTCTGACGAGGAGCACGTCGCCGGTGACGCCGGGCGGAGGAGGCTGGGCCGGCTGGTCGGCGAAGATCTCCTCCATGAGCCCCAGCCACCGGTCGTCGTCCAGCCGCGCCAGCACTTGAGCGGCGGCGAGCAGCGAAGTCTGGTCAATCTGCCGGCCCACCAGGTCGCAGAAGCGCTGCATGGCCTGAACCTGCTGGCTGGTCCGCTCGTCCGTCTCGTCCACCTGGGGCGTGAACTGCTCCACGAGGGTCGCCGCATGGTCGAAGAGGAACTGCCGCTCGGCCTTATTGAGCTTCCGCAGGGCATGCTCCCGGAACTGTCCGGCCTGTTGCAGCACCGACGTGAGAAAGGCCATCTGAACGTCAACCAGCCGATCCTCTGGGACGGGCGGGACCGGCGCCGAGGCGGCCACGATGTTTCCCGTTGCCGCCAGGGTCTCGAGCAACTCCGACAGGGGGATGGAACCGGACCGGGCCAGGCCGGCGAGGCGGAGTCCGTACCGTTCGAAGGTGCTCATCCCGGCCCAGGGGGCGGGCAACCCCTGCGCGACGAGGTCCTGCGCATGGCTGGCCGGAATTGCGTCGCGCAATGAGGTGAGCGTGACCGTCTGCGCGGCGGAGACGCGGCGATCCAACTCGATCTGGACGATTCCTTGCAGCCTGGGGATCGCCGGCGCGGGTAGGGCATCCACCGTCGGGACGGTTCCGGAGGGAGGCCCCGAGGCGCAAGCGCTCACCAGCACGAACAGTGCGCCGACCCCGAGAATTTCTGACAGACGGGTGGAGGCCTGGCTGGTCACCGCAGGGCTAGTCTTCACCGATGTCTTCGTTCCAAATCTCGGGATGGGCTGCGATGTAGGAGGCCAGGATCTCGATACACTCGCGGGAGTGGAGGTCAATCACCTCGACCCCCTGCTGGCGGAGCCAGTCGAGACCACCCTGGAAGTTCACCGACTCGCCGGCCACGACGGTCCCGATGCGGAACTGGCGGACCAGCCCGCTGCAGTACCAGCAGGGGGCCAGGGTCGTGACCATGATCGTCTGCCGGTAGCTGCGCTGCCGGCCGGCTTTGCGAAACGCGTCGGTCTCGCCGTGGATGGAGGGGTCGTTCTCCTGCACGCGGCGGTTGTGCCCGCGCCCGAGGAGCAGGCCCTGTTTCGTGAAGAGGGCGGCGCCGATCGGAATCCCCCCTTCGGCCAGCCCCTGCCTGGCCTCCTCGATCGCGACCCGGAGCATCGCCTGGTAGTCGGGCACTTGGCTCATCGGTCCCGTTCTCCTCTTCTGATGGTGTGGCGCATCGGTCCGATTGGTCCTCGGCAACCCCACGGAGCGTGCCCCTCCCGGACCATGCTCACCGGGAGGGGGCCCCACGGAGCGTGCCCCTCCCGGACCCACGTACCAGCTTGAACTCGAACAGCCGGCACTCCAACGCCCCGTTGAAGAGCGGGGTACGGCGGGACGGGGCCAGCCCGATCAGCTTGGGCAGTCGCGGGTCGGCACTCAGGAGATAGGCGCGCCAGCCGGGAAACTGTTGCTTGAGCCGGTCGCCCAGCTTGGGATAGAAGGCCGCGAGGGCCTCCCGCTCCCCCACCCGCACCCCGTAGGGCGGGTTCGTGACGATGAGGCCGGACTCGGCCGGAGGCGTCAGCTCCAGCACGTCGGCCAGGCGGAGCGAGACCGAATCAACCAGCCCGGCCGCCTCCAGGTTGGCCCGCGCCGCGTCCAGCGCCGCTTGGTCGCGGTCGCATCCGTAGAGGCGGAGCGGGAGCCCGGCGGCCTGGCGCGAGCGGCTGGCCTGGCAGAGGGTCTCCCAGGCCCGCCGGTCGAAATTCCTGAGCCGCTCGAACGCAAAGCGCCGGCCCAGCCCCGGCGCGATCCGTCGCGCCATCAGGCCGGCCTCGAGCAGGATCGTGCCGCTCCCGCACATCGGGTCGAGCAGCGGCTGGTCGCCGGTCCAGCCGGCCAGCTTGAGGAGGCCCGCGGCCAGGTTCTCGCGCAGCGGCGCCTCGCCGCCGGCCAGGCGGAAGCCCCGCTTGAACAGGGCCTCTCCCGACGTGTCGAGGTACCAGGTCGCGGTCCGCTCCTCCAGGAAGGCGTCGATCCGGATGTCCGGCTTGGCCGTGTCCACGCTGGGTCTGGCGCCGGCGGCCTTCCGGAAACAGTCGCAGATCGCGTCCTTGATCCGCAGCGTCACGAAGTCCAGGCTCTGGAGCGGGCACCGGCGGGCGCTGACCTTGACCTTGATCGTCTGGTCGGGCGTGAACCAGTCGGGCCAGGGGAGGAGGCGGGTCGCCTCGTAGAGGTCCCGCTCGTCCCGGTAGGCCCCCTGGCCGACGCGCCAGAGGATGCGGCTGGCCAGGCGGGACTGGAGGTTGGCCGAGTAGCAGAGGGTGAAGGGCCCGGCGAACCCGACGCCGCCGGGCGCAGGCTCGAGGTCCTGGGCGCCGAGCTCGGCCAACTCGACGGTGAGCAACGGCTCCAGCCCGCGCGGGCAGGGAGCGAAGAAGGGCTCGATCCGACCGGCCGCCACGGCGTCCCGGCGCTTTTTGCTATAATCGGCCATTCGCCGTCGCGGCACCGGAATCCGGAATAGCAAGATGAACGTACGAGGAAAAGTCGCGCTCGTGACCGGCGCCGCCAGACGGGTCGGGCGCGCGATCGCGCTGGCCCTGGCGCAGCGGGGCGCCTCGGTCGCGATCCATTGTAATCGTTCCCGGCGGGAGGCTCAACGACTGGCCGAGGAGCTGCGCCGCCGGTTCGGGACCGACGCGCGGGTCTTCACCGCCGACCTGGCCGACGTGCGCCAGGTGACGCGGCTGGCCGACGCGGTCGTGCGCCGCTTCGGCACGGTGCACGTGCTGGTGAACAACGCCTCCCTCTACGAGAAGAGCCGCTTCGGCCGGACGAGCCTGGCCGAGTGGAACGGGCAC
This sequence comes from Nitrospirota bacterium, assembly GCA_040757595.1. Lineage (NCBI taxonomy): Bacteria > Pseudomonadati > Nitrospirota > Nitrospirota bacterium. The sequence goes on from JBFLWP010000003.1 coordinate 110,150, forward strand.
CTCGACGTGAACCTGCGCGCGCCCTTCTTCCTCAGCCAAGCCCTCGGTTCCCTGATGAAGCAGGCCGGCGAGGGGAAGATCGTGAACATCGCCGACTGGTCGGCCCACCGTCCCTATGCGACGTACATTCCCTACTGTGTCTCGAAGGCCGGGCTCCTCTGCCTCAACGCGGCCCTGGCCAAGGCGCTGGCGCCCGAGGTCCAGGTCAACGCCATCCTGCCTGGGCCGGTCCTGTTGCCCGAGGGCACCAAGCCGAAGCTGGCGCGCGCCGTGCGGGAGGCGACCCTGCTCAAGCGGCTGGGCCGTCCGGAAGACGTGGCGCAGGCGGTGCTCTTCCTGATCGAGGGATCGGACTTCGTGACCGGCGCGGCCCTGACCGTGGACGGGGGGAGGCTCATCGCGTGACGGACAGGAAACGGCTGGACGGGAAGGTCGCGATCGTCACGGGGAGCAGCAGCGGGATCGGCAAGGCCATCGCCCTGACCTTCGCGCGCGAGGGGGCCCGCGTGGTCGTGGCCGCCCGCCGGCCGGCGCTCTGCGAGCGGGTGGCGGCCCAGATCCGCGAGCGGGGCGGAGAGGCGCTCGCGGTGCAGACCGACGTGACGGACGAGGCGCAGGTGGATCGGCTCGTCCGGGAGACCGTGAGCCGGTTCGGCCGGCTCGACATCCTCGTCAACAACGCCGGCATCGGCGGCGGGGGCCGTCTCGTCGAGACGAGCACCCAGGCCTTCGACGAGGTGCTCGACACCAACCTGCGGGGCACGTTCTTCTGCTGTCGGGCCGGCTTCCGGCAGATGATGACGCAGAAGACCGGGGGCACGATCCTCAACATGTCCAGCGTCGCCGGGGTGCAGGCCTGGGCCGGGACCGGCACCTACAGCGCCTCCAAGCACGGGATCATGGCGCTCACGAAGGCGCTGGCCGACGAGGGAAGGCCGTACAGGATCAAAGTCAGCGCGATTTGCCCCGGCGGCGTGGCCGACGCACTGGTAGACGCTCCGCCCGAGGAGATCGAACGCAGCGAGCAGATCAGCCCCTACGACATCGCCGAGACCGCCGTGTATCTCGCGTCCCTGGGGCCCTACGCGGTCGTGCACCAGGTGATCGTGGACCGGCTGGGTGCGGACTGGTAGATCGGGAGATCAGTCGCAGCCGATGCGGCGCCCCGACACGATCAGCCCGTTGGGATCCGAGAAGAAGATGAGCTGACAGCTCACGTTCCCGCCGTACATCGGCAGCGTCCCGTAGTAGTCGGCCTGGCCCGGCATCCGGTCGATGGTGAAATCCCAGCCCATCTCGAGGTACCCGTCCTTCGATTCCTTCGGGTGCAGGTTGGGCGGCCCCAGCTCATAATAGAGGTCGCTCTTCTGCTTGCCGATCCAGCGGTTGATCACGTCGTCCCAGGTCTGATAGTTCCCGGTGACGCCCGGCTGCATCTCGCTCGCGCAGCCGGCGATGACTAGCGCGAGCAGCAGGGCCAGCAGTCTCATCGTCCGTTCGCTCATCACGCGCTCCTTCCTTTTCATCCGCTTACGGAGCGGCCCAGAGGACCCGATTGTCCTTGTCCAGCAGGCGGAGGGCCTGTTTCTCGTCCGGCGAGAAGTAGAGGCGCCGGTTGCCCTCCCTCCCCGTCAGGACCAGACCGATCTCTCCGTTGGCGTCAAGCCCGAGCCCGGCCCTGGTGCGGCCGAACTTGTCCACCAGCAGGAACTCCTCCGCGTTCACGACCTTGAAACGCTGCTGGGCCCAGGCCGGGTCGGTCGCCCAGAACCGGCCGGAGAGGGCGCCGCCGACGAGCCCGGCCAGCGCCGCGACCATGAGCACCGTCGCAAACTGTTTCCGATCCATAGGTCCGCTCCTCCCGTCTGACTGTTCCCGCCCTTGTATCACGTTCCGCCTTGCGATGCGATCCCTTGTGTCCGTGAAATCCTTTGCAGTAAGATCGGCCACATTTTCTCGGGCTCATTGGGGGGAAAGAGGAGGAGCACATGCAACGGCGCAGCACCAAACGGGCGGCTCTGCTCGCGGGATTCCTCAGCCTCGTGTGGCTGGTTTCCTCCGTGCAGGCCGAGGAGTCCTACGAACTGGCCGCCAGGTACATCCTGGAGACGGTCAAGGCGTTCCGGGCTGCCTACGTCATCAACGTGGTCGAGCACGTGCGGGAGGGCGGGATCCTGCCCAACGAGGAGTGGGTCAAGAATTCCCACACCATTCCCCTGCCCGCCCAGTTCGTGAAGGCCGCCGCGGCGGACATCGAGGACTTCGAGATCGGCCTCATCGGTCTCACGCCGATCTACCGGAACAACCTCCCCCGGACCCAGGCGGAGGCCGATGCGCTCATGAAGATGGCAACCGACCGGACGAAGCGGGTCGTCACCTTCGTGGACGGGAAACAGTTCAAGGCCATGTCCGCGGACGTGGCGGTCGTCCAGTCCTGCGTGGACTGCCACAACGGCCACCCGAACAGCCCCTGGCGGAACTTCAAGAAGGGCGACGTCATGGGGGCGCTCGTGGTGCGGTTGAACATGCAGAAGAAATAGCCCGCGATGGCCCCGCCCTATCCGCGCAGCCCCACGGTCCGGCTCGGCGGCCTCGCGCACCTGGCTCGGTTCATCGATAAGGTTCGCCTGCGCCACGCGGGTCACATCCAGGACTACAACTTCCTCACGACCGGGTTCGACAAGCACCTGCTCGAGTTCCTGGACGTTGCGCCGCTGGCGATCGAGCAGCGCATTCTCGCTGGCGGCACCGACGAGGAGATCCTCGCCTGGGTGCGGGCGAACGGCCGGCCGCGGTCGGCGGACGAGGTTGCCCGCTGGAGCGACCTGCTGCTGAGCAGCAAGCCCAAGGACGACGAAGCACGCCAGCGGTTCCAAGCCCGGCTGGCCGAGGTGGCCGCCAAGCGCGGAACGACGGTCGAGCGACTGCCGAAGGTCAGCACCTGGGCGGAAGCCATTGATCTGGACGAGGATCGACTCTAGCCTTCTTCAGCCGTGCCCAGGAGTTCCGCCAGCGCCGGGACCGTATAGGCCATCCTGGCGTCGAGCCGGACCAATTCGAGCCCCGCCTTCTGCAAGATCCCCTCGACCAGCCGGTCCCGCTCGCGCTTCTGCGGCGTGGTCCGAGTCTGATCGTCCAGCTCCACCACCTTGGCCACCGTCAACGTTCCCGGATGGAGGAGGAGAAAGTCCACGCGCTTGAGCGCGATCCGGTTCAGAAAGGCCGTCCGCGTCGCCCGATCGCTCCCCCCGATGTCCACGAGACACCAGAGCGGCACCTGGGCGAAGACCAGGTACTGGTCCTGCACGGCCAGCCGCAGGAGGTTGTAAAAGGACGCCTCGGTCTCGGTCAGCACCGGCTGGGCTTGGAGGATCAACCCCTCGGGCACCGGCGGCTGGATCGCCTGGGCCCGGTCGGTGGGAGCCGTCTGCTGGCGGCGACCCAGACGCAGCACGAGCAGGAGCGCGAGCCCCAACCCGCCCAGGACCAGGAGGGCCGTTTCGGTCATGCCGTCACCGCCGTGTCCCGGTTCGGACCCGGCTCCCCGGCACGATCTTGCCCAGGACCACCGGGTGGGACGCACCCGTCACGGAGGGCACGTTGGTGCCTTCGCCCTGCATGGCCTGGTAGGCCAGCACGGCGAACGCCGCCGATTCGAAGGCCTTGCTCGACCAGCCCAGGTCTTCGAAGGTGCGGACCGGGGTCGGCGCGAAGACGCTGCCCAGGTCCCGCATGAGCGATCGGTTGCGGACGCCGCCTCCTCCGACCACTACCTCGTCAATCGTTCCCTTCAGCCACCGCCTCGCCCCGCCGATCGCCGCGGCGGTCAGCAACGTGCAGGTCGCCATGACGTCCTCCGGGGCGAGCTTGCGCCGGCGCATGTGGGACAGGACCCGCGCCAGGAACGGCTCTCCGAACTCCTCCCTCCCGGTCGTCTTGGGGGGGCGGCGCGTGAAGAAGGGGTGGGCCAGCAGCTCGGCCAGCAGCAGCGGGTCCACCGCTCCCCTCGCGGCGATCCGTCCGTTCCGGTCCATGGCCAACCGGCCGCGGGTCAGACGGTGCGCCAGTGCGTCCAGCACCATGTTGCCCGGTCCCGTGTCGAAGGCGCGGATCGAGTCCAGATCGCCGCCGGCCGGCAGGTAGGTGACGTTGCCGATCCCGCCCAGGTTCGCGATCAGGCGCGAGACGCGGGCGTTCCGGAACAGGAGGTGGTGGACGTAGGGGGTCAGCGGCGCTCCCTCCCCGCCGGCGGCCAGGTCGCGGGGCCGGAAGTCGGCCACGGTGGTGATGCCGGTCCGTTCGGCGATGATGCAGGGCTCCGCGATCTGCAGGGTGGAGCGGATGAGCCCGAGGCCCGGCTCACGGACCGGTTGGGGACGGTGGTGGACCGTCTGGCCGTGGGAGCCGATCAAGTCCACGTCCGACGGACGCAGCCCGGCCCGTTCGATGACCTTCAGGGCGCCCCTGGCGAACCACTCGCCCAGGACCGCGTTGAGGTGGCAGATCTCGGCAACCGTGCCGTGGCTCGCGGCGTCCAGGATCCGCCGGCGAAGCCGGGGCGGGTACGGGGTGGGCGCGAAGGCGCGCAGCCGGACCCGGAGCCCGCGGGCGGCGGGAGCGATCGAGACGAGCGCGGCGTCCACTCCGTCCCCCGAGGTGCCCGACATCAAGCCGACGACGTTCACGCCTGCTTTTCCCTATTCACGAATGACGAATCGCGAGTGACGACAGACGATCCTTACAGAACGCGGGCTACGCTAGCCGATGTCTCGTGAGCGGTCAAGGGAAAGCTCGGCCCGGGAGCGCTCCAAGAAGCTGCTGGTTGGAGCCCGGGTCGGGGCCGGCGGCCGCCGGTCAGAGATTCTCGCGAGGGGTTGCCGAGCGGAGCACTTCTCGAATGGCGTTCGCGTCGAGGCGCAGCACTTCCGAAACCGAGAGGTTGGCGATGTCGGCCGACTTTGGCGCTCGCTCGTGGTCCGGCAGGTCGAGGACGCGCGAGTAGGTCCTGGGAATGAGGTGCTCCCCGTTCCCGGACGGCCTCCTGATCCCGTAGGTCACGTGCTCGAGGATTTGGGAGGGCAACGAGCTGAGGAAGTGCTTGGTGGCCCAGATGGCGCCGTCCCGGGCCTGGCCCGAGAGCCGCGCCGTGATGTTGACGGTGTCGCCGAGCGCGGTGAATTCCGGCGTCGGCAGGGTCGGCAGGTAGCCGAACCATTCCCGGCCTTCGTGGAGCCCGATGTTGAGGACCAGGTCGTTCAGCCAATGCTTTTTGACCTTCCAGGACGCGCTGATCTCCTGCATGATCTGCCGGATCGAGTCGGCGCAGAGGAGGGCGTTCACGATGTGGGCATAAGCGCTGTCGTGCCGCGCCAGAAAATAGCGCACCACCCCGTCTCCGACGTGCTTTCCGGAGGCGCCGCCGTGGTCGCGGAACGGCTGCTCCAGCCGCGACCACATTTCGGTGATCAGCTCGAAATATTCCTCCGGAGGCAGGTCCGCGCAAATTTTTACGGAATTCTGAAGGTCGGCCACTAGAACCGCCATCGACTTCATGGCGGGCAGCTTGTTCATCAGGAGGTCGGAGATGACGTTCTGGCGTCCGGTCAGCAGATCCAGCATGGGGGACAGATTCAGGGCGGCGGGAATCCAGATGACGAGGATCCCCTCCCGGAAGATCGCGGCGACGCGATGGTGCCGGTCGAACGGGGACTTCCGGAAGCGCACCGACTCTTCCCGATAATCAATCGCCGGCAGAGCGGGGAACTCTTGAGGCCAGACCTGCTGCAGCCATTCCACGACCTGGCTCCCGAGCGGCACGAGCATCGGGTTCTTCGTCGGAGGCGGGATGTCGCCTTGCACCAGCGGCAGGTGGCTCTTGACGAAGCTCTCGAAGTCTCCGACCAGCTCGATGGCTTCGGTCGTGAAGAGCAGCTTGAAGAAATGCCGCTCCTCGATTTGGGCGATCTTGCGGACGGGGCGTCCGAAGATCATCTCCTCGGCTTGGGCGTTGAGCCATTCAATGTCCCAGTTCCGGCTAACCATGTACGCCGGATACGCGATCTGGGTGATCACGCGCGGGATCTGGGGTTGAATGTCGGCTTTCGTCGTCATCCGTTTACCTTGCTCGCGGCCTTGGAGGGGCCTCTCCGGCGGTTCTTGCCTGCATCCCCTCTGCCTCTGCTGAGGCAGCGTGACTCAGTGAAATCACAGTCTACGTAAATTGTCAAACATAAACGCGAATTCGACATGGCGCGTGCGGCGTCGCTCGTCGCGCCGCGGCTGTTCCGACGCGTTGACTTTCGCCGGATGCGATGCTACGGTCCCGCGCATGCTTCGGAGGCTCCTGGCGTGCGCCCTCGCGATCAGCGCGGCGGCCGCGTCCTTCCTGCTCGCTCCACCGACATCGGCTTCCGCTGCGGAACCGGTCCGCGTGGTCGTCACGATCCCGGTTTTGAAGGATCTGGCGGAACGGATCGGGGGGCCGCACGTGCGCGCCACCTCGCTCCTGACCGGCCTGGAGAGCGAGCACAGTTACTCCCCCAGGCCCAGCGACCTGGTCGCGGTGCGGAAGGCGCGGGTCCTCCTCGAGATCGGCCTCGGGCTGGAGGTCTGGGTCTCTTCGCTGGTCCAGAACTCCGGAAACCCCGCGCTCCTCGTCGTCACGACCTCGCAGGGCATCGAACCGGTGCGTGAGCCGGCCGGACACACGGGCGGCGGGCACGAGCATCAGGCCGGCAACCCGCACGTGTGGCTGGACCCGGAAAACGTCAAGGTCATGGTGCGGCACATCGCCGAGGCTTTCGGCACGGTGGATCCGGCGCACGCGGCGGATTACCGGGCCAACCAGGCGGCCTACCTGCGCCAGCTCGATGCCCTGGAAGCGGAGCTGTCGGCGCGGCTCGCGCGTCTTCCGGACCGGCGCATCGTCGTGCACCATCCGGCCTGGCCCTACTTCGCCCGGCGGTTCGGGTTCCTGGTCGTGGGAGAGATCGTGAGCCAGGCGGGATCGGAGCCGTCGGCTCATCACATTCAGGAGCTCATCGCGGGTATTCGAAAGGAGCGGATCCGGGTCGTGGTCTCCGAGCCCCAGTTGAACCAGAAGATTCCGCAGATGCTGGCGCGCGAGACCGGCGCCCGCGTCGTGGTCTTGACGCCGCTCCCCGGGGCGGTGCCCGGCACCGAGACCTATCTGGACCTCCTGCGGTACAACGTCCGGCAGCTTGCACTGGCCCTCGAAGCCTCGTAGGCTATCAGGATGTTGAAACAGTCCTCCAGCTTTGTTCTCGCATCGCTCAAAGCCTCAACGTACAGCGAAGAGTACGCCTCGGCTTCTCGCTCGCTGCGGCCTCGCTGGACGGCCTGTTTGAACATCCTGGGTGTCCGAGAACTCCACGGCTGGCTTTGACGGTTACATTTTTGAGCATCAGCGGAGTTCTTTAGCAGCCAACTAGACGGAATCAACGGCACCGACCGAAACGCCGCCGCGGAGCTGCATTCCATGGGCAATACGATCATCCGGTTCTCGCACGCGACCTTCGGGTTCCCCGGCGTCGTCGCCCTGCAGGACATCTCGCTGGAGATCGGCGAGGGGGAGTTCGTCGGGGTCATCGGCCCGAACGGGTCCGGGAAGACGACCCTCTGCCGGGCGGTGCTGGGGCTCATGCCCCCGCTGGAGGGAAGCCTCCAGATCTTCGACTGCGCCTGCGAGGAGCTACGGTGCCATCACCGCGCGCGCATCGGATACCTCCCGCAGAAGGGGACGCTGGACCGGAACTTCCCGATCACGGTCCTGGAGGCCGTCATGATGGGCCGGTACGGCGCGCTCGGGCTCCTGCGGCGGCCGGGCCGGCGCGACCGTGAGATCGCCCTGGAGGCCCTGAGCAACGTGGGCATGCAGGACCATCGCAACAGCGCGCTCGGCCACCTATCCGGGGGGCAGCAGCAGCGGGTCCTGATCGCGCGGGCGCTGGCGCAGCAGCCGCAGGTCCTGCTGCTGGACGAGCCGACCACCGGGCTCGACATCACCACGCAGCACGGGGTGCTGGACCTGGTCCGTCGCCTGCACCGGGACCTCACGTTGACGGTCCTGCTGATCACGCACGACATCAACATGATCCGCGACCACGTGGACCGGCTCGTGTTGTTGAAGACCCGCCTCTACGCGGCCGGGCTCCCGGAGGAGGTGCTCCGGCCCGAGGTGCTCCGCCAGGTCTACGGCAAGGACCTCGTAATCACCGAAAAGGACCTGATCATCGTCGAGGACTATCACCACCATTGATTCCGTGAAACGTGAGGGGTGAGACGTGAGGGCTTTCAATGCCAGGTCGGTTTCCTGCGTCTCACGTTTCACGTCTCACGTCTGACGCGGCGTTCCATGATCGAGATGCTCTCCTACGAGTTCATGCAGCGCTCGCTCCTGGCGGCGGCCCTGGTCGGGGCGGTCTGCTCGGTGATCGGCGTCTTCGTGATCCTGCGGGGGCTGGCCTTCGTCGGGGCGGGCACGGCCCACGCGGCCTTCGCCGGCGTCGCGTTCGCCTACCTGGTGGGACTGCCCCCGCTGCCGCTGGCCGTGGCGTTCGGCCTCGTGACGGTCTGGGTGACCGGCGTGATGGAGGAGCGGGGACGGATGAAGCTGGACGTCTCGATCGGCATCCTCTACACCGCGACGATGGCGCTGGCAATCCTCTTCATCGGGCTCATGAAGGGCTACAACGCGGAGGTGTACGGGTACCTGTTCGGGAGCGTGCTGTCGGTCACGCCGGAGGAGCTGCGGGCGATCCTGTGGCTGGGCCTGATCGTCGCCGGGGTCATCCTGCTGTTTGCGAAGGAGCTCTACTTCATCGCGTTCGATCAGGAGATGGCGGAGGCGTCGGGCGTGCCGGCCCGGCGCATCTTCTACCTGCTGCTCACGCTCGTGGCACTCACCGTGGTGGTGTCGCTGAAGACCGTCGGGGCCATCCTCGTGTTCGCGATGGTCCTGATCCCGGCCGCCACCGCCTACCAGCTCACGCACAGCCTCTACGCGATGACCGGCTACGCGGTGCTGGTCGGCGTCCTGTGCGCGGTCGGCGGCGTGCTGCTCTCCTACGTCTGGGACCTGCCGTCCGGGCCGGCCATCGTGCTCCTGGCCACGACCGTCTTCTTCCTCTCGGTGCTCTTCTCGCCCAAGCGTCTCCGGCGGGTGCCGGCTTAATCATTCGGGACCGACCGGTAGTCGTCAGCCGCCACCCAACCCATCACGCCGAAGCCGCCGACGTAGTAGAGATCCGCGATCTCCATCCGGTAGAAGGCGAAGTCGCCGAAGTCCACCCAGTCCCCTGCCTCCGGGTGCCTGGCCAAATAGGCCTGTCGGGCCGGCTCCCGCTCCTCCTGCGGGACCCTGGAGACGCGCCCCAGGACCGTGACGCGCGCGGCGGCGAGTGGATCGCCGGTCGCCGCGCCCTCCATGACCATCAGGCTGGCGCGCGGATCGGCCTGCAGATTCTTCGTGTGCATGGCCATCGTGCTGATCAGGAAGAGCGGGCGACCTCGTCCGTCCAGGGCGTAGGGCATGACGGACCCGAAGGGCCAGCCGGGATGTTGCTGAGACAGGGTGGAGAGGCTTCCCAGACGGCCCAGCTCCAGCAACCGGCGGGCCTGCGCCGCCAGGGAGGAGCCGGGAGCAGGAGCCCGCTCATTCTGTGGAGCGCGGTCGGCCAAGGAACGTCCCATTACAGTACAAGGTGTATCTTTGGATATCGGCCGCGGCGCCGTCAACCTTGAGCCAGGCGAGGAGGCGTCGCGCAATTCTACGGTGACCGGCGGCGGGCGTTTGTGATACACAAGCAAGCGGGAGCCGGTTTGGCCCGGCCTCTCGCTTGCGTCGGAGTGCGGAGATGGCGGACTCGCCGACTCGAAAGGTCACCCTCCAACCGGGGCAGATGCTGATGGTTCGGGTCGCCCCGCCGGGCGAAGCCACCCAGACCGCCCTGTTCATCCGGGACCGCACCCAGACGGTCACAAGCTTCGGCCGCACGCCCGGCATCGCCGGGCGGTACCGGGGCCTCGACTGGCAGCGCCAGGTGCTGGTCGTGGCGCTCGTCATCCGGGTGCGGACGCCGCAGGACCCGCAGTTCTACCGGCTCTGGCTCAACCTGAGGGAATCGGCCTCAACGACAGCCCATCTGGTGGACCTGGCCGTGCAGCCGAAGCTGACCTTTCAGTTCTTCGGCGACGGGGGACGGCCCCTGACGGCCTGCACGATCAGGAATCCGTTTCAGGACTTCTCGCGGGCGGTCCTCAAGCAACTGGAAGAGTACCCGGCCTGGGACCAGGATCAATTCAGCCGGGCGGTCGCCGAGTTCACGGACCGGTATCGGACGGCGAAGAGCCTTTGGGAGGGGCTGGCCCGGATCAATCCGTCCGAGGTGCCGACGCTCTTGATCCGTCCGACTTCCCCTCCCCGGGAGCCGGTCCGGAAACGGGAGCGGGCGGATCAGTCATGAAGTACTGCAGCCAGTGCGGCGCGCCGGTCTCCCTCAAGGTGCCGCCGGGCGACAACCTCCCGCGCCACGTGTGCGAAGCCTGCCAGGCCATCCACTACCTGAACCCCAAGATCGTCGTCGGCTGCATTCCCGAATGGGAGGGCCGGATTCTCCTCTGCCGCCGGGCGATCGAGCCGAGAGCCGGGCTCTGGACCATCCCGGGTGGCTTCATGGAGACGGGCGAGCATGCGGTGCAGGCGGCGGCCCGGGAGACGAGAGAGGAGGCCAAGGCGGAGGTGGAGATCACCGGCCTTTTCGCCCTGTTCAGCCTCCCGCACGTGAGCCAGGTCTACATGATCTTCCGGGGGACGATGCGCAGCCCCGACTTCGGGCCGGGCAGCGAGAGCCTGGAGGCGCAGCTCTTCGACTACGACAAGATTCCCTGGGAGACCCTCGCCTTCCCCGTCATCCACGAGGCGCTGACTCGCTACGTGCGGGACCTGGCGCGCGGCCAGTTCGACGTGCACGTGGACGTGGTGGACCGGCCTTGGCCCGGCTGAGGAGTCCGCGTGCGCGTGGGGCGCGGCAGCTCGGATAAGGCGAGAACTTCTCAAGGAAGTAGATGCGAAGGTACGGTCGAGGTTTGCGAGACGAGTCTTAGCCGTCGCCATTGCGCGGGACCGGTTTGCCGTCGCGGACGACCACGTCCTTGCGTTGGTAGACGGCCCTGCCTTGGAGCTTCTGAGCCGCGTTCTTGACGCCAAAGGTGTGAGTCCTCCCTCCTCCTGCCTCGCCGGCGCCGCTTTTCTCGTATTTCCAGTCTGACTTTTCCAGGAACACCACATCAACACGCCAGATGACGATGGGTTTCCCTGGCTCAAGCGACTCGGTTTGGTCCACGCGGGACTGATGGATTAAAGTCCTCTTTGCGAGCCATTCCCGTTGCCTTCCTTTGGCTTGAGGTCCGCGAGGGCAGGAATGGCCTTGGTCGCGAGCTGGTAATACTCCGAATTGATCTCTAGACCGATGCTCCGTAGGCCACAGGCAGAGGCCGCCGCAATGGTCGAGCCCGCCCCCATGAACGGATCGAGGATCACACCCTGTCCAAACGGCAAGGCCGCCCGGACAAGTTGGCGCACGAAATGTTGAGGCTTGAGAGAGGGGTGTGGGGCGATACCACGTTCAATCCCGCGGGCTGGAGAGGAATAGATCAAGTCTTTGAAGGGCTCCTCCGCCGATATCCGCCGCAGTCCCCCGGTCTTCCACTTCCGCAGGTTGTCTTGGACCCGTCCTTCACATGGTTTGCGGAAGAGCCCCCAGGGCTCCCAGCAGGACTTGGGCATGACGGAGATTTCCGGGAACTCTTCATGAGCATTCTTCGGCCGATCCCCACCCCGCAGGGTGTAGACGACCCGGATAATCTCCCCTCGCTTTTCGTAGCCGGCCGCGACGAATGGCTCATACACGAGATAGGAAACCAGCGGGTTGGTGGCAATGAAGAGATGAGCCCCCGGGACAAGCACGGGCATGAGGCTTTCGGCCAGGCGCTGGAAGAACGTGCGCAGCTCCGTCCGATCCCGTTCGCTCAGAACGGTGAAACGGGGCAACGGCTTGCGTTGGCATCCATCGAAGGCGGGAGGGATTCGCCACACTCCCCCGCGCCCCTTGCGCAATTTTTCAAGCTCCCGCGGGGTGTATTCGACGAGGCCGTAAGGCGGGTCTGTCACGACGGCGTGGATGGAATTGGGCGCGACATGCGCCAACCATTCGAACGCGTCAACGTGGAAAATCTGGTACTTGCCGAGCTTTGAAGAGGAAGGAGCGGAGAGAGAAAAGAGAGGGAGGGTCCCGTTCTGGCTACGGCTCTTTATCGTGCGATGAGCCAGAGGCATGTCCGGGCGATAGTCATTGGAGGTGAGGGTGCCAGTGTGTCGCGGAATCCTAGCACTTCTCGGTAGGGGCGGCAATAGCGCAGAAACTGTGGTGGGAAAACGGTTAGGACCTGAGGGCCGTGAGGACTTCCTGCGCGTGGCCGTGAACGCGGACCTTGGGGAAGATGGCCTTGAGGCGGCCGGCTTGGTCAATGACGAAGGTGCGGCGCCTGGGTCCGATCAGCCCGTTGATGAGCGGGCGGTAGACCCCGTAGGCCTTCTGCACGGTCCCGTCCTCGTCAACGAGCAGCCGGAAGGGCAGGGAGAATTTCTCGATGAACCGTTGGTGGGAGCCCCGGTCGTCGGGGCTGATGCCCAGCACGACCGCCTCGGCCCGCTCGATCGCGGCGATCTGGTCGCGGAATCCGCAGGCTTCGACCGTGCAGCCGGAGGTGTCGTCCTTGGGATAGAAATAGAGGACCACCTGCTTCCCGCGGAGCCCTGCGAGCGAGACGACCTCCCCGCTCTCGCAGGGAAGCGAGAAGTCCGGCGCCGGGTCGCCGACCTTCAATTCGGGCATCGGCCTTTCCGATCCCTTCAGTCGTAAAAGTTCCGCAGCCAGACGTGCCGGCCGAGAGAGGCGAGGAGCCCCTCGCTCAGGCGGCGTCCGTCCGAGACCGAGCAGTTGGCCTGGACGTGCTTTTTGGTCCTCATGCCCGGGATCACCGTGCTGACCGCCGGCTGGGCCAGGCAGTAGCGGAGGGCCAGCTCCGGCAGGGTTTTGGCCTCGGCGCCGAGCAGCGGCGTGAGCTTGGCGGCGCGCGCCGCCACCTGGGCCTTGCGGTCCCCGCGGAAGTACTCGTTCCGCCAGTCGCTTGCGGGGAACGTCGTTTCGGGCGTGATCGTGCCGGTCAACCCCCCTTCGTCGAATGGGCAGCGGGCCAGCAGGCCCACGTCGTGCTGCAGGCAGGCCGGGAAGAGGGTCTCCACGGGAGACTGGTCGAAGATGTTGAAGATGACCTGGACCGTGTCAATCAGGCCGCTGGTCACCAGCTTGAGCGCCGAGTCCGGCTCATGGTCGTTGATCGAGACGCCGATGGCCCGGACCTTGCCCTGGGCCTTCAACTGCAGCAGCGCGTCCAGCCAGCTCCGGTCCTCCATCCATTCGTCGCGCCAGACGTGGAGCTGCTGGAGGTCGAGGCAGTCCAGCTTCAGGTTGCGCAGGCTCTGCTCGGTGGACTCGATGATGTGGGAGGGGGGAAAACAGTCCTGCGCCCGGTCCGCTGGCTGGGCCGGCCAGTGCTCGTTCTTCGGCGGGACCTTGCTCGCCACGTAGATCCGCTCCTTGCGGGACCGCACCACCTGCCCGACGAGCTGCTCGCTGTGTCCGTCCCCATAGACCAGAGCCGTGTCAATGAAATTGGTGCCGGCGTCGATCGCGGCGTGGAGGGCGGCGACGGATTCCTTGTCCTCCGCCCCGACCCACATGGTTCCGCCGATGCCCCAGGCGCCGAACCCGATCTCGGACACCTGATAGCCGGTCTTGCCCAGCCGCCGGTATTGCACGATCTCCTCACGCCAAGGGTGGTCGGAGGGGCTACTCTACAATGGGGTCTCGGCCGGGCGCAACGGAGCCCTTCGAGTGTTGTCTGTCAGGGGCCTCGGTGCTAAGCTTGACCCCGATGGACAGCCGGCTGCCGCCCGATCACGCCATGCCGATCGAGCACAAGTACCATGACCTGGTCTCCTTCCGCCGGGCGCTTGACGAGCGGCTGCGTGCGCTGGAGTTGGACCTCAAGCGCGTGGCCGGGGACATCCCCGCGCAGGTGGCCAAGCGGAAGGCCCTGGCCCAGAGCCTGGAGCTCGGCCGGCGGCTCTTGGAGATGTACGAGCCGGTGAAACATTCCCCCGGCTGGATCAGGGCCGGCGCCTCGGTGGTGAGCGATCCGGTGCCGAACCTGGTCACTAAGCAGGAGGGCGAGGAAGACATTCTGGAGTTCGAGCACAACCGGCGGTCCTACTCGCTCCGGTTCCGACGATGCCCGGAGCAGCAGTCTCCCGGTCTCTCTGCCGAGGGCGACGTGCCTCATGCGCTGCTGTCCTTTTGCAACGAACAGGGGATGGCTCTGTTCGCCAACTCGATCGTGGAAGAGCAGGACGCGCGGGGGCGCTACTGCAAGCCGCTGGACATCGAGGTGTTCATCCCCGGCGAGTGGATCAAGGACTTTCTGGAGCTCTCCGAAGAGATCGCCGCACTCAAGCGCGAGATGGAGATTCGCAGGAAGTACGACCCGGCTGAATTGGAACGGCTGCGGCGGCACTTCGGACTCTGAGCGCAGGAGGCGAGCGATGCGGGGCAGATCGGCGATGGGACTGGCAGGGGGGCTGGCGCTGGCGACGGCGCTGTGGGGATCGGTCGCGACCATCCCCGTTTCGGCGGGCGATGCCTTCGAAGAAATCAACAAACGCTTCCAGCAGAAGCAACAGGAGCTCGACGACTCGCTCCGTGCCGTGCAGGAGCAGTATCGGGCCAAGCGGACGGCCATGGAGGCCCAGTGGAAACGGCGGGAGCAGGAGATCGAGGCCCGGTGGCAGCAGAGGAAGCGGGAGATCGAGCAGAAGTGGGACCGGGCCCTCCGGTCCACCCCCACGTCCTGGGTGGACTATTCATCCGACGACGAGGCGCGGAGCGTCGTGGACTTCGAGAACGGCACGGTGGAGGTCACGGCCCTGGCTCCGGTCGGGGAGACTGGCTCGTGGCCGGCGGCGCCGGCCGCGGTCGCCGCGCTCGCATCCGGGCCGGCCGGCTCCGGCAGGGCGCTGGCCGTGCCCGTTTCGCTGCGCGCCGAGGTCGCCGGGGTCCCGCAGCCGCTGGTGCTGGCCGCGCTCCCGGCCGCCTGGGCCAAGATGCTCCGCCAGTTCGAGCAGGTCTTCTCACAGGAAGCCAAGTCCGGGCAGCCGGTGCTGGCGAACCAGGTGGTGAGCCGGGCCGGCCAGCCGGTGGACAAACAGACGGTGAAGGCCTACGTGCAGGACGAGGTCCTGCCGGGTGCGGTGGTGGGCGAGAAGCCGGTGCCGTCCCGGGACGGCGTGGCGCGGATTCAGGTGACGGCCCGGGTCAAGATGGCTCCGGACCACGTGAAAAAGCGGGCCCAGCAGTACCAGGACGTGGTCCCGGCGTACGCCAAGCAGCACGGGCTGGATCCCCGTCTGCTCTACGCGATCATCCACACGGAATCCTTCTTCAATCCCAAGGCCCAGTCTCCCCTCCCCACCTACGGGCTCATGCAGCTCGTGCCCCGCGGTGCGGCCCGCGACGCCTACAACTTCCTCTACAAGGACGACCGGGTGCTCGACGATGAATATCTCCTGGATCCGGCCCACAACGTCGAGTTGGGGGCGGCCTACCTCCGCCTGCTGCGGAAGCAGCTCTTCGCCACCCTCGACGACGGGGACAAGAAGAACTACCTGTTGATCTGCGCGTTCAAGTGGGGGCCGGAGAACACCCAGAGCAAAATTCTGAAGCAGGTGCGGGTGCAGGACCTGACCGACACGCAGATCTTCAGCCTGCTCACCCAGCGGACGCCGGAAGAGACCAGCGCCTACCTCAAGCAGGTCCGTGACCGGATGCAGCTCTACGGGGACCAGGCCCCCTGAACCGTCTTCGTTCTCGGCGTCCTCGCATCACCGATCGCGCCAGGCCCGATCCGTTGACTTGCCGGGGATGTTTGTCTACCCTGACCTGACGCTGCACCGTCTCCAGAGGGAGCTGTGGGCACCCTTCTCTCCCGCCAACGGTTGGCCGAATGGACGATCGGGGGACTGCTCTCCCTCCTGGTCCTCGTCGGCTACTTCGCGGACTGGCCCCTCATCCACCGTCTCGACACCCTGACCTACGACCTGCTGGCGCCGTTGCGGGCCCACGGCCAGCCGTCCGACCAGATCGTGATCGTGGGGGTGGACGACGACAGCCTGACCCGCATCGGCCGCTGGCCCTGGCCCCGCACGACGATCGGCGAGCTCGTCGACATCCTGCGGGAGAGCGGGGCGAAGGTGATCGGCCTGGCCCTCCCCCTGTCCGAGCCGGATCAGAGCCAGGGGTTGCAGGAGATTCGCGCGATCCGGCGCGAGCTGGCGGTGCAGGCGGAGGCGCTGGCGACGGACCTTGCCGCTGCGCCCAAGCCGGCGGACGCCGACCTGCGGCTCCAGGAGGTCTACGCGGGGTTGCTGCACGATCTCGGCGAGGTGGAGATCCGGTTGGATCACGACACCAAGCTGGCTGAAGCCCTGGCCCGGACCCCGCAGGCCGTCCTGCCGGTCGCCTTCGAGCTCGGCCCGCCGCTGGGAGCCGAGACCGAGGAGCCGACCGGGCCGATCCTGGCCAGCGCCACCAGCCTCGTCGAGAATCCCGGCGACCGGCTGCTCTTTCCGCCCGTCGAGGCCCGGAAGCTGATCCCGCCCCTCCCCGCCTTCCAGCACGAGAGGCTGGCCTCCGGCCACCTGGCCCTCCGCCCGGACGGGGACGGGGTCCTGCGCCGGGACCTGCTGCTCGTGGAGTACCGCGGCCGCTTCTACCCCTCGCTGGCGTTGCGCACCGTGACCGCCTTCCTCGACCAGCCGGCCGACCAGGTGCGCGTCCAGTTGGGCAGCCGGGTCTCGGTCGGGGCCGTGCCGATTCCCACCGATCTCTCGCTCCGGCTGCCGGTCAGCTTCAACGGGCCGGCCGGCACCTTCAAGACCGTTCCGGCCCATGCGGTCCTCACCGGCGAGGCGCTGCCGGCCACGTTCCGCGGGAAGCTCGTGCTCGTGGGCCTCCTGGCCGGCGGGGCGGCGGACCGTCACGCAACGCCCGTGGCGCAAGCCGTTCCCGGCGTCGAGGTCGTGGCCAACGTGGCCCAGAACATCCTCGCGCAGAACTTCCTCTCCGTCCCGGACTGGGCGCCCATGTGCGAGCTGGGGACGCTCGTGCTCGTCGGAGCCTTTCTGGTCGCGGGCCTGCCGCGCCTGACCATGAGACTCGCGGGGCTCGCGGTGCTCGTGACGTTGATCGCGCTGGCCGCCTTCGCCTCGTTTCTGTACGTCTCCTCCGGCTCCGTGCTCTCAGTCGCCCCGGCCGGCCTGCTGCTCGTGGCGGGCTACCTCGTGGTCGGAGCCAAGCGGTTCTTCCTGACCGAGCAGCGGCAGGAGCTGGCTGAAGCGGACTCGATCGAGACCAACAAGATGCTGGGACTCTCGTTCCAGGGCCAAGGGATGCTGGACCTGGCCTTTGAGAAGTTCCGCAGGTGCCCGCTGGACGGGTCCGTGAAGGGATTGCTCTACAACCTGGGGCTGGACTTCGAGCGGAAGCGGATGTTCAACAAGGCGGTCGCTGTCTACGAGCACATCCAGACCGAGGACCGGTCCTACAAGGACGTGGGGAAGCGGATCGCACGGTTGAAGGAAGTCGGGGAAACGCTGATCTTCGGCGCCGGCGGGCTCAAAAAGGCCGGGCCGGAGGGCACGGTGCTGGTGGAAAGCGCGGGGATCAGGCCGACGCTGGGCCGCTACGAGGTCGTCAAGGAGCTGGGCCGCGGCGCGATGGGTGTGGTCTATCTGGGCAAGGACCCCAAAATCCAGCGGTCCGTGGCCATCAAGACGATGCGGCTGGACGAGGTGGACCAGGATCAGGTCGCGGGGGTGAAGGAGCGGTTCTTCCGCGAGGCGGAATCGGCCGGCCGCCTGTCCCACCCCAACATCGTCACGATCTTCGACGCGGGTGAGGAGCAGGAGCTCGGCTACATCGCGATGGAGGTGCTGGACGGCACGGACCTCAAGGATCGCTGCCGGAAGGACAACCTCCTGCCCGTGCCGCAGGTGCTGGAGCTCGTGGCGACCGTGGCGGACGCGCTTGACTACGCCCACCGGCAGGGCATCGTGCACCGGGACATCAAGCCGGCCAACATCATGTTGATGAAGGACGGGACCGTGAAGGTGACCGACTTCGGCATCGCGCGGATCGCGGCCTCGTCCAAGACCCAGACCGGCGTCGTGCTCGGCACGCCCAGCTACATGTCGCCCGAGCAGGTGGCCGGCACCAAGGTGGACGGGCGCTCGGACCTTTTCTCGCTGGGGGTGGTGCTCTTCGAGTTGCTGACCGGCGAGAAGCCGTTCCAGGCCGAGAGCGTGGCGACCCTCCTGTTCCAGATCGCCAACCAGCCCCACCCGACTCCGAATCAGGTCCGGGCCGAGCTCCCGTCCTGCTGTCAGGCCGTGGTGGACCGGGCGCTGCAGAAGGACGCGGCGCAGCGGTACCAGCGGGGGAAGGACATGGCGCGGGACCTGCGGGCCTGCCTGCAGACGCTCGCCGGGTGATTGACGGGAGCCATGACGATGGACATCGCGTTCGGGGCCAGGACCGACGTCGGGCTCAAGCGGGCCCACAACGAGGACAGTTTTTGCGCAGACCCGGGGCTGGGCCTGTTCGTCGTCTGTGACGGGATGGGGGGGCAAAACGCCGGGGAGGTGGCCAGCCACCTGGCGGTGGAGGTCATCCAGAAACACCTGTTGGAGGCGCGGGACGGGGTCGGTCGCCCCGTGATCGGCCAGTACGACGATCGCTTCTCCCCCAGGACGAACCGGCTGGCCAGCGCGATCCGGCTCGCCAACCAAATCATTCACGGAGCCGCGCAGATCAAGCCGGAGCAGGCCGGCATGGGCACGACGGTCGTCTCCGCCCTGATCACGAATCAAGTCCTCTCGGTCGCGCACGTGGGCGACAGCCGCCTCTACCTGGTCCGGGGCGACAGCCTGGAGCCGCTGACCGCCGACCATTCGCTGGTGGCCGAGCAGGTGCGGCGCGGCCTGCTCACCGAGGAGGAGGCGGAGCTGTCTCCCCAGCGCAATATCGTGACGAGGGCCCTGGGCGTCGAGGAATCGGTCGAGGTCGATCTGGACGAGCTCCCGTTGATGCAGGGCGACCGGCTGCTCCTCTGCTCGGACGGCTTGACGCGGGGAGTCAAATCGGGTGATATCATGAATGTCCTCCGGGGCGAGGGGGATCCGCAGGCGGCCTGCGACGAGTTGGTGCGCCTGGCGAACGGGGCGGGCGGAGAGGACAACACGACGGTGGTTCTGGTGGCTTTGCGGACTTCGTCCCGCGGTCGGATCTGGACGACGATTCGCCGTCGGTGGGCCGCGATGTGGTCATCGTAGGCTTGGAGAGCGGTATGCCGAAGATCTTCCTCAAATTCAACGAGGCCGTGCTCAAGGAGATTCAGCTCGACCGGCCGCAGCTCACGATCGGCCGGAAGCCGGACAACGACCTGGTCATCGACAACCCGGCGGTGTCGGGGCACCACGCGCGCATCGTCCAGGAGGAGGGCGCCTACGTCATCGAAGACCTGGGCAGCACGAACGGCACGTTCGTCAACGACAAGCGGATCGAGAAGCGGCCGTTGCAGGACCATGACCGGGTGCTCATCGGCAAGCACCTGCTCCTGTACCAGGACGAAGCCAGGGCCGCGCCGCCCCCCTCGCCGCCCAAGGCCTTCGACTCGGACAAGACCGTGATCCTGGATACGCAGAAGCAACGGGAGCTGTTGAAGGCCGAGCAGGCAACGGCTCCCGCCAAGCCGAGGGAAAAGGTCGGCGTGCTGCAGGTGGTCTCCGGACAGACGGATCGCAAGGAATACCAGCTCACCGGGCGCCTGGCGATCATCGGCTCCCAGGACGGGGCGACGGTCCGGCTCACCGGCTGGTTCGCCCCCAAGGTGGCGGCCTTGATCGGGCGGCGCAGCGACAGCTACAACGTCAGCATGTCGGAAGAGGGCAAGAAGATCCTGCTCAACGGCACCCCGGTCCAGGGCCGCAGCGACCTCAAGGATGGAGACCTGCTGGAGGTCGCCGGCGTCAAGATGTACTTCTATCTGAAGGATTAGTCCGACGCACGACTCCCCCGCACCCGTTCCCCCATGAAGGAAACATTCCAGACGCCCCTCGTCCTCGCCGCGCTGACCCTGCTCGTCGGCTGCGGAACGCCCATGATGATGCCCTACCTGGAATCAGCCAGGGGGCAGGCGACGCAGGAGGAGGTGAAGGAACGGTTCGGCGCGCCGGTCAAGGAAGCGAGACTGGAGAACGGGACCACCCTCTGGACCTACCGCCATCTCAGCTACAACCCCGACCCGCCCTTCGGCGTCGAGTCCTGCGTGGACTACACCCTGACGTTCGACGCCAAGCACGTCCTGCGTGAGTGGACGGCGAAAGAGGGCAACTGCTGATCGTCAGTTGGGGACCGATGCGGCAGGCGCGCCGCTCGGAGCCAGCTTCTTGAGCGTCTCCACGGCTGGGCCATGCTCCAGGCTCTCGGCCACGGCCAGAGGGGTGGGGGTGTACCAGTTCGACGCCGAGACGAGGGCGCCCTTCTCCACCAGCAGTTGGATGACCTCTGGGTCGCCCTTGTAGGCGGCGGCGTGGAGGGGGGTCCAGCCGGTCAGGTCGGAGGCGTTGACGTCCGCTCCCTTGTCCAGCAGGGCGCGGACCGTGTCGAGATGGCCGTGCGCCGCGGCCAGGGTCAGCGCACGGGTGCCGACGAGGGGCACGGCGGCATTGACGTCGGTGCCCTCGCCGAGTGCATCGAGGACCGCCTTCGTGTCGCCGCTCCCGGCGGCGGTCAGCAGCGAGAAGAGGCAGCCGGACAAGAAGAGCGGCAAGGAAAGGCCAGCGAGAGCCAATCCTCCCCGTGCGACCCTCCCTCTCTTGGAGGGGCGGAGCCGACGTGCCGACGATGTCCGGATTCGGATGTCCAACTGGCCTGTGGCGCTTGCCCGAGAAAGGTTGGTTGCGGGGGAAGGATTTGAACCTTCGACCTTTGGGTTATGAGCCCAACGAGCTACCAGGCTGCTCCACCCCGCGGCCGGATACTATCAACGAGACCTAAACGAAGTCAAGGTGAGGACAAGGCCTTCATTGAGTTGAGCGGCCGACGAGCGTTTCACGAACCTTTTTGAGGATCGCGGCCGGCGTGAACGGTTTCTGGAGAAAGGCCGTCGCTTGATCGAGGATGCCGTGATGCCCGATCGCGTCGTCCGTGTAGCCGGAAATGAAGAGGACCTTGGCCTCGGGTCGAACGACCTCGAACCGTTGGGCCAGTTCCCGGCCGCTCATCCCCGGCATCACGACGTCGGTGATCAGCAGGTGAATCGGCCCGGCGCACCGCTCGCTGATGGCCATCGCCTCGAAGCCGTTCGCGGCTTCCAGCACGGTGTATCCGCTCTCCTCGAGGACCTCGCGGGCGAGCGTCCGCACTCCGTCCTCGTCTTCCACCAGGAGGACCGTTTCCAACCCGCTCGGGGCTTCTTCGATCTCCGGGCCGGAGGAGAATGTGGCGGGAGTCCCCTCGGCTCTCGGCAAGTAGATGGTGAAAGTCGAGCCCTGCCCCGGCGCACTCGTGACGACGATGCCCCCGTTGCTCTGCCTGACGATGCCGTAGACGGTGGCAAGTCCCATCCCGGTCCCCTTGCCGGGCCCTTTCGTGGTGAAGAACGGCTCGAAGAGGCGGGCCTGGGTCTCGGGACTCATCCCGCACCCGGTGTCGCTCACCGCCAGCTTGACGTAGGGGCCCGGCGGCATGGAGCCGTGCGGATGGTCGTAACGCGCGTCCAACTCGACGTTGTCGGTGTGGATGGTCAGTTGACCGCCCTGTTCCATGGCATCACGGGCGTTCAGCGCCAGGTTCAGGATCACCTGTTCAAGCTGCCCCGGGTCGGCCTGCACCAGCCAAAGCTCGGGGCACAGCGAAGAGACCATCTTGATGTGCTCCCCGATCAGCCGGCGGAGCATCGTTTCCATGTTGGTCACCAGGAGGTTCAGGTCCAGGACCTTCGGCTGCAGGACCTGCTTGCGGCTGAAGGCCAGCAACTGGTTCGTCAGCGACGTGGCCCGTTCGGCCGCCTGCCGGATTTGCTCCGCGCTCCTGCGCAGCGGGTCTTTCGGGATCAGTTTGCGGAGGAGCGTCTCGCTGTAGCCGATGATGACCGTCAACAGGTTGTTGAAGTCGTGGGCGATCCCCCCGGCGAGCTTTCCGACCGCCTCCATCTTTTGCGCCTGGCGTAGGCTTTCCTCGCTCAGCCGCAGCGACTCCTCGGCTTGCCGGCGCTCGATGGCGACCTTGGCGATGTGCACGGCCGCCTCGACCAGTTGGAGGTCGTCGGAGGCCGGCTTGCGCGGCTCCCGGTAGTACATCGCGAAGGTCCCCAGCACCTGGCCGTTGGTGGCCAGGATGGGCTTGGACCAACAGGCCCGCAGTCCGTGCCGGAGGGGAAGCTCACGATGCTTGGCCCACAGGGGATCGGTTGCGATGTCCTCGACGATCACCGTTTCTCCCAGAAAGGCCGCGGTCCCGCAGGAGCCGACGGTCGGCCCGATCGCGATGCCGTCAATGGCTCGGCAGTAGTCGCCTGGCAGGCTCGGAGCCGCCCCGTGCCGGAGATGCCGCCCGCTCTTGTCCAGCAACAGGATCGAGCAGAGCATCGAGGGGAACTGTTCCTCGACGCTGCGGACCAGGGCTTCCAACACGACGTGGAGCGGATGGCCCGCCGCGAGCAGTTCCAGCACCCGGTTCTGGCGGAGCCGCAGCTCCTCGGCGCGCCTGCGCTCGGTGATGTTGCGCACGATGACCAGGATCTGCTCGCCCCGCAGCGGAACGAGCCGGGCCTCGTAAAACTCGTTCCGTCCGTAGACCACCAGGGCGTACTCCAGGCTCAGGATCGAGCCCCCCCTTTTACGCAGCCGGGCGAGGGCGTCCTCGAAGCGGCTGCCGATGTCCCCCAGAGGGACGTCCTGGATCCGCTTGCCTAGCAATCGCTCGGGAGGGAGGTAAAAGTCTGCCACGCTCCCGGCCTTGTACTCGAGGATCGTGCCGGCTGCGTCCAGCCGGAAGAAGATGTCCGGAAAGGCCTGGACGATCGCGCGCAGCTCTGAATTCGACTGGAGCAGCTCCTGGGAGCTCAGGTCCAGGGAGCGCTCGAGCATGCTCCGGTCGGCGTCGGCTTCCCGATAGGCCTTGTCCACCGCCTCCACGAAGGGCCGCCATTCGGGCGGCACCGAGTCGAGGCTTCCGAAGAACCGCTTCAATTGGCGCTTCAGCAGGCTGTGGTAGGGCAGCATGGTCATTGCTCGGCCAACGCGGTGATGGTCATGGTCTGGTTGTGCAGCTCGCAACGGGCGCTCGGATTGAACGGCGAGATTTCCCCGTAAGAGTAAAAGCCGGTCAGCACCGTGTGGCGCCCCAGCACGTCGCGGACCCCTTCCACCTCCTCTTCGATCCGCTGCTTCAGGACCAGTTTCCGTCCGACGCAGCTGATCAGAACAGCCAGCTCGGGCGACATCGTCCCCAAGGACTGGGCGCTGGTCCTTGCGGCTCCGATGGCCCCGTCGATCAGTCGGTCGAAGTTGGCCTTCATGAGCCGCACGTAAGCCCCTTCGGGGACGTCGCCTGCGAACGTCATGCTCTGGTTCGATTCGTCGACCGAGAGAATGGTGCGCACGACCCCGGTCTCTCCCCCGCCGATCCGCAGGCTCAGGGGAAACAGGAGCCCGGTGGCCGGAAGGCCATCTGCATGCTCGCCGAGATACGTCTTGTAGAGGCCGAGGGCCGATTTGCCGTCCACTTCATAAAGAACGTTCCCCTTCGATCGAGTGATCAGCCGCTCGGGTCCGAAGGGGTCCCAGCCTCCAAGGGAGCCATACCCGACTTTGAGCCGGTCTCCGTAGAGTCCAAGGACCGCGATGATGTGAGGCCGCGGAAGGTCGTCCCACACGACGAAGGTCTCGCGGAAGCTGGCCCCGTCCCCGGAGAGGCCGCCCGTCACCGTGACGTGCTCGGGCAGGTGTTGGGTCAGTCCCTTGACCAGCTCGCTGCCGTTGATCTTGAGCCCCTCGGAGAGCACGAGCACATGGGCGAGACCCCGGTGGTCGAGCGATTCCGCGAGATGCTTGCCCGCCGAGAAGCTGCTCTCCTCGTGTTCGATGCTGATCCGTGCGCCCTTGAGCCAGGTGTGCTCGAAATGGACCGCCGTGAGCACCAGCGAGTCGTCGAAGACATGCGTGCCGCAGATCTCGCCCGCGGTGGAGCAACCGAGGAGATGGGCGTGCGGGTAGCCGCGTCGGATTTCGTCAAACAAGGTCCGGTTTTTGAGGATCGCGGAGCTTCCGAAAACGAGGACCAGTTGCACTGCGGAGCCGAGCGAACCGGGGCCGGTCGGTTCCCATCCCTTCGCAGGGGCCCAGCGGACCTGCTCGATCTTCATGCGCCCCCCCGAACTCGGGCGGGTGCGGGGGCGAGGTTAACGAGGCTCGGCCGGTTGGGGACGACAGGGGGAGGGGCGAGGAAGGGGGCGAATCCCGTCAGCCAGGAAGAATGGAAAGCCATTGGATCCCTACCTCTGAAGCGATGAGGCCGATGATCCAGGAGACGGTAAAAGAGGGGGGAAGCCTAGTGGATTTTCACAGTGCTGTCAAGGGTGCGCTCTCTGCCCGCGGCGTCGGTTGATTTCGGCCCATTGGCGTGTTAAAGCTGCGCCATGCGCCTCGTGTTCATGGGCACGCCGGAGTTCGCAGTCCCCTCGCTGGAAGCCCTGTTGCGGCACAGGGAGTCGGACGGGTTCGAGGTCGTCGGCGTCGTCACCCAGCCGGACCGGCCGAAGGGACGCAGACACGAAGTGGTCGCCTCCCCGGTCAAGCGGGTCTGCCTGCGCGAGGGGCTCCCGCTGCTGCAGCCGGCCAAGATGAAGGACCCGGCCTTCCTGGACGCCCTGCGGGCCTGGCGGCCCGATCTCGTCGCGGTGGCGGCGTTCGGGCGCATCCTCTCTCCGGCGATCCTCGCGATCCCTCCCAAGGGCTGCGTGAACGTGCACGCCTCCCTGCTGCCGAAGTACCGGGGGGCCGGCCCGATCCAGTGGGCCATCATCAACGGCGAGCGGGAGACCGGCATCACCACGATGCGGATGGACGAGGGGATGGATACGGGCGCCATCCTCCTGCAGGAGATCGTGCCGATCCGGGCCGACGACACGGCCGGTTCCCTGTCGGTCCGGCTGGCCGAGGTGGGCGGAAGGCTCCTGATCGAAACGTTGCGCTGCCTGCGGGACGGCACCGTGACGCCACGCCCCCAGGACCATGCCCAGGCCACGATGGCTCCACGGCTCGAGAAGGACGACGGCCTCATCGCCTGGACGCTGGACGCCCAGGCCATCGCCAACCGCGTCCGCGGGCTGTCTCCCTGGCCCGGCGCCTTTACCTATGCGGGCAAGGATCGCTGGATCCTGTGGCAGGCCTCGGTCGCCGACGGACCTTCCGGCTCCGCGCCCCCCGGAACGATCGTGGCGGTGGAGAAGGATCGCCTCCTCGTCGCAACCGGTCGCGGGCTGCTGGCCGTCACGGAGCTCCAGCCGGCGAACAGCCGCCGCATGACGGTGACCCAGTACCTGGCCGGACATCGGCTTGCGCCGGGAGCGGTGCTCGGTGCCGCGACGGCACCGGCCCAGGCGAGCTGACTCGTCGGTCCGTCCCGTCTATGGCGCCGGCTTCTCCATTGCCCGTGTCGTCTCCGATCCGGAAAGGGGCCAGGTCCGCGGCGCTCGAGGTGCTGACGCTCGTCGAGCGGCGTCACGACTTCGCCGACGAGGCGCTGGCTCGCGTGCTGGAACGTCGCCCGTTCGATGGGCGCGAGCGGGCCCTCTGCACGGAGCTGGTCTACGGCGTCCTGCGACATCGGGCCACGCTCGACTGGCGGCTCGCGCCCGTATCGGACCGGCCGATCGAGCGCCTGCCGCTCCCCGTCAGGATCGCGCTCCGCCTCGCCGCCTATCAACTGCTGCACCTCCAGAAGATTCCCGCCTCGGCGGCCGTGAACGAGTCGGTAGGCCTGGTCAAATCGGCTCGGCCGTCGCTCGGCCGGGACTGGAGCGGGTACGTGAACGCCGTCCTCCGGAGCCTGCTGCGGGCCCCCGCTCCTCCCTGGCCGGACCCGTCGGTTGATGCGGGCCAGGCCCTGGCCGTCCGCTACTCCTGTCCGGTCTGGCTGGCGGCGCGCTGGATCGACCGGCACGGGCTGGCGCGGGCTGAGGGCCTGTGCCGCGCCGCGCTCACGATCCCGCCGCTGACCCTGCGTGCCAATACCCTGCGGGTGGCCCGCGGGGCCCTGGCCGAGGAGCTGGTCCGGGCCGGATATGCCGTCAACCCGACGGCCGTCAGCCCGGTCGGCCTCGTGTTGGAGAAGTGCGGGCCGGTGGCGGAATTGGATCAATTCCGTCGGGGGCTCTGTTACGTCGAGGACGAGGGGGGACAGTTGGTGGCGCCGATCCTGGACCCGCAGCCGGGCGAGCTGGTGCTGGACGCCTGTGCGGCGCCAGGCGGCAAGGCCACGCATCTGGCCGCGCTGATGCAGAACCGCGGGCAGATCGTGGCGATGGACCGGAGCCAGCCGCGGCTCCGGTTGCTGGAGGAGAATTGCCGGCGGCTCGGCATCCGGATCATCACGCCGGTCGTGGCGGACGCGGCTGAGGACCTGTCCCGGCTGGTCGGGACGGAGCTGCCCGAGCGGCCTTTCGACCGGATCCTGCTGGACGCCCCCTGCTCCGGACTGGGCGTGCTGCGGCGGCATCCCGAAGGCAAATGGCAGAAGGAGGAACGGCTGCTGCCGACGCATCAGACGAGGCAATTGGCGATGCTTGATCGGGTGGCGCGCCTCTTGCGACGCGGCGGAGTGTTGGTCTATAGTACCTGCTCCACCGAGCCGGATGAAAACGAGGACGTCATCGAGCAATTCTGCAGGACGCACGCGGAGTTCCGGCGGGAGCCCGCCGGACCCTGGCTGCCGGAGGCCGCCCGCGATCTGCTGACCGGCCGGGGGGACTTCTCGACCCTGTTCAATACCCGTTCCATGGATGCCTTCTTCGCCGCCCGGCTCCGAAAGGCCGACCGTTCATGACTCGTCCAGGCGTCCGCATCGCCCCGTCCATCCTCTCCGCCGATTTTGCCCGTCTTTCAGACGAGGTGTCCCGCGTGGAGAAGGGCGGAGCCGATTTGCTCCACATCGACGTGATGGACGGGCATTTCGTGCCGAACCTCACCGTGGGGCCGCCGATTGTGGAGGCCCTCCGGAAGGTCACGAAGCTGCCGCTGGACGTGCACCTGATGATGACCAACCCGGACGCCTTCATCCCGGAGTTCGCCAACGCCGGGGCCGATTACCTGACGGTCCACGTGGAAACGTGCCCGCACCTGCATCGCACGATCCAGTCCATCAAGGAACGGGGCGTGAAGGCGGGGGTCTCGCTCAACCCGGCGACCCCGCTCAACGCCATCGAGGGCGTCATCGGAGACGTGGATCTGCTGCTCGTCATGACCGTCAACCCGGGGTTCGGCGGCCAGCACTTCATCGCCTCGACGCTCGAGAAAATCTCTCGCGCCCGACAGATCATCAACCGGAGCGGCAGCGCGGCCCTGCTCGAGGTGGACGGCGGAGTCAAGGTGGAAAACGCCGCCCAAATCGCCCGGGCGGGCGCGGACATCTTCGTCTCCGGATCGGCTATCTTCTCCAGCGCGGACTATGGCGCCACGATCAAGGCGATGCGGCAGGCCGCCCAGGCCGCGCGCAAAGGGATCAGGGGCGCGGGCGCTGCGGCCGGCGGGAGGGCGTGAGGCACGGTGGATCCCTCTTCCCTCATCAGCAGCCTGCATCCGCTGGAAATCAAGGTCCTGACCTCGCTCCGCGACCGTCAAGCCCAGTCCCCGTCCGGGTCCCTGAAGGAAGAGGAGCTGGCCCAGGCCGCGTCGCTCGAGCTGGCGCAGGTCAGCATGGCGATCGGGTGGCTGCTGACCAAGGGCTTGCTCGCCGTCCAGCAGGAAACCGTCGTCCGCCTGGCGTCCCTCACCCCGATCGGCAAGCGGTACTTCGAGAAGTATTCGCCGGTGGAGCGGATCCTCTCGGCCCTGCGGGACGCAAGCAAGACCGGGAAGCGGCTCACCATCCAGGACATCCAGGCCCGGGAGGGGCTGGAACCCAGCGAGGTGAGCGGCGCGGTCGGGGCCCTGAAGAAGGAAGGGGCGGTCAGGATCGTGCCGGGCGGCTTCATCGAAGCCACGGGGGCCCCGAGCCCCACCGCCGAATCGCTCCGCGCGCTGCTGCGGGATCTGCAGGGCACGTCCAAGAAGCTCGACTCGTTTCCGGAGCCCACGCGCCGGGTGATCGAGCAGCATGCGGTCAAGCGGGGGAACGCCCAGGAACCCTTCCGGATCGACGACCGGGTCGAGCGCTGGTACCGGCTGACCCAGGAGGGGGCGGCCGTCGCGCAACTCGTCTCGGAGGCAGGCCCCCTGGAGGAAGTGTCTCAGCTCACGCCGGAGCTCCTCAAGGACGGGTCCTGGCGGACCAAGCGCTTCCGCAAATACACGATCAGCCTCCGTCCGCCGCGCGTTCCGACCGGCAAGCGGCACCCCTATCGCGAGTTCCTGGACCAGGTCAAACACAAGTTCGCGAGCATGGGGTTCGAGGAGATGCGCGGCCCCCTAGTCGAAACCGAATTCTGGAACATGGACGCCCTGTACATGCCGCAGTTCCACCCGGCCCGCGCGATCCACGACGTGTACTTCGTCAAGCAGCCGACCCACGCGCGCGAAGACGGCTCGCACGAGCCGTTCCTTGCACGGGTGGCGGCCGTCCATCGTGACGGGGGCGACACGGGCTCGACCGGCTGGGGCTATGACTACGACTTGGCGCGCGCCCGCCGCCTGGTGTTGCGGAGCCAGGGGACGGCGGTCTCGGCCCGCACGGTGGCCGCAGGCCCCAAGGTCCCGGGCAAGTACTTTTCCATCGCCCGGTGCTTCCGGTACGACCAGGCGGACGCCACCCACGCCACGGATTTTTTCCAGATCGAGGGCATCGTCCTGGGCTCAGACATCAACTTTCGGACCCTGTTGGGCCTCCTGGACCTGTTCGCGCGCGAGGTGGCCCAGGCGAAGGAAAGCCGGTTCCTTCCCGCCTATTTCCCCTTCACGGAGCCCTCGGTCGAGTTGCACGTGCGCCATCCCAAGCTGGGTTGGATGGAGCTGGGCGGCGCCGGCCTCTTCCGGCCGGAAGTCACGCTGCCGCTCGGCGTGACCGTGCCGGTCATCGCCTGGGGATTGGGACTGGACCGCATGGCCATGGTCGCGCTGGGGATTCACGACATCCGCGACCTGTTCTCTGCGGATCTGGACATGATCCGCACGACGCGGGCACATTTCTGAGAAACCGTGATCGGTGGAAGGTGATCGGTGATGGGTGTCAGCCAGGAAAGGGGCTTCTCCGGATTCACTGATCACCCATCACCCGTCACCTGTCACCGCTAGGAACATGCCGACCATCTCGATTCATCAGTCTGATCTCGCGCAGCTCCTGGGCCGTTCGGTCTCGCCCAAGGACCTGGAGGCCTGGCTTCCGCTCGTGAAGGGAGAGCTGAAGGACCAGGACGGCGAGACCGGGGAACTGCGCATCGAGCTGCAGGACAGCAACCGGCCGGACCTCTGGTCCTGCGAGGGCGTGGCCAGGCAGATCCGCGTCAAGCTGACGGGCGCCGCTCCGGCCTATCCGTTTTTCCGCGCCTCTCAGAGGCCGGCCCGCCGGCTGGTGGTCTCGCCTGGCCTGGAGTCGGTGCGCCCCTTCGTGGCGGCCTGCGGCGCCACCGGGTATCGGGTGACGGAGCACGGGCTGGCTCAGCTCATCCAGGTCCAGGAGAAGCTGGCCGACATCTTCGGCCGCAAGCGCCGAACCGTCTCGATCGGTCTGTACCGCCTCCCCTCCATCGTCTTTCCGGTGAGCTACCGGCTGGTCAAGCCGGACGAAGCCCGCTTTACGCCGCTGGGCTTCGAGGACAAGCTGTCCTTGCGGGAGATCCTGGCCGTGCACCCGAAGGGCGTGGAGTACGGGCCCATCCTCGCCGGCCGCGACCGGCTGCCCTTGCTGGCCGATCAGGAGGGGCAGGTGCTCTCGCTCCCGCCCGTCATCAACAGCCGGGAGATCGGGGAAGTGCAGGTGGGGGATCAGGCGTTGTTCGTGGAAGTCACCGGGACCGACCTCCCGATGGTGCTGCTGACGCTGAACATCCTGGCCGTCAACCTGGCGGATCGCGGCGCCGCCATCGAGCCGATCGAGGTGGTCTATCCCTACGAGACCCGGTTCGGCAAAAGCGTGCGCACGCCCCTGGACTTCGGCAAGGCCCGGTCCATTCCGCTCAAGCTCGTCGAGACGGCGCTGGGCGAATCCCTGGACGCGGAGCAGACGCGGGAGGCCCTGCAAACCTACGGGTACGAGGTCGGCGCGGCTCGCGGGAAACTGTCCGCCAAGCTTCCCCCGTACCGGAACGACCTGATGCACGCGGTCGACGTCGTCGAGGACATCGCCATCAGCCGGGGGTACGGGACGTTCGCGCCGGTGATGCCGTCCCAGTTCACGGTGGGCAGCTTGTCACGGCTGGAGCAGGTGTCTGACCAGGTCCGCGATCTCATGGTCGGGCTCGGCTTTCAAGAGATCATCTCCAACATCATGGCGTCGCGACCCGAGTTGATCGGGCGCATGCGCCTGGCCGACAGCGCCTGGGGACAGGTCGTGGAAGTGGAGAACGTCATGTCCCAGAGCTATTCCTGCCTGCGACAGTGGATCACGCCGTCGCTGTTGCGGGTGGAGGCGGCGTCCAGCCGGGCCTTTTACCCGCACCGGCTGTTCGAGGTCGGAGAGGCCGCCGTGCCGGATTCGACGCAGGAGCTCGGGTCGCGCACCGTCCTGGCCCTGGGCGCGTTGATCGCCCACGCGAACGCGAACTTCTCCGAAGCCCATTCCTGCCTGGACGTGCTGCTGTTCTATCTGAATTGCGCGTACGCCCTGGAGCCGGCGGGGCACCCCTCGTTCCTCGAAGGCCGGGCGGGGCGCATCCTCATCCAGGGCCGGCCCGCCGGCCTGATCGGCGAGCTTCACCCGGAGGTGCTGGAGCAGTGGGAGATTGCGATGCCGACGGTGGTGTTCGAGTTGGAAGTCGACCGGCTGCTCGGAAGGAACTGAAGAAGGTGGCCAGTTACGCCCTGACCACTCTTTCACGCAACTGCGGCCTTGGCCATCTGAGCCAGCTTGTCGAATCCCGCCGGGTCTTTGATGGCCAGATCCGACAGGACCTTCCGATCCAGCAAGACGTTGGCCTTCTTCAGCGCGTTCATGAACCGGCTGTACGTCAGGCCGTGCTGCCGGACGGCTGCGCTGATGCGGGTGACCCAGAGCCGCCGGAAATCCCGCTTGCGCTTCCGTCGTCCGATGTAGGCGTAGACCTGGCCCTTGTCCACGGACTCCGTCGCGGTCCGGAACAGCCGACTCTTTCCCCCGTACTGGCCTTTCGCCAGCTTGATCCGCTTCTTTCTCCGCTGTCTGGTCTTGAACCCGCCTTTTACGCGAGGCATGTTTCAAACTCCTTTGTGGCTCGAGGTGCGAGGCACGGGGCTAGAGGCAAAAGGCAACCATTTCCCTCGCCTCGCGCCCCTTGTCCCTCGCCTCATCATCCGTTGTAAGGCAACAGGCGGCTGACGGCCAGGCGCATACCGGCGTCGACCGCCGCGGCTCCCGTGATCCGGCGCTTGCGCGTCCTCGATTTCGAAGTCAAGAGGTGGCGCTTGCCGGCCTTGCGCCGCATCAGTTTCCCCCCGCCGGTCCGTTTGAACCGCTTGCTCGTCCCGCTGTGAGATTTGAGTTTCATTCCCGCCATGTTTCTTGCTCCTATCGTTTTATAGCTGGAAGCCGTTAGCCCTTCGGCGCGACGATCATGATCAGGCTCCGGCCCTCGAACCGGGGCGCATACTCCACGGTGCCGACTTCGCCCAGGCTCGCGATCACCGTGTCCATGACCGCCCGGCCCATTTCCTGGTTCGCCATTTCCCGTCCGCGAAACGTCACCGTGACCTTGGTCTTGTTGCCGTCCGCGAGGAATTCCTTCATGTGCCGGATCTTGATCTCCAGGTCGTGCTTGTCGGTCCGGGGCCGCAGCTTGATCTCCTTGACCTGCGTGGATTTCTGGTGCCGGCGGCTTTGGTGCTCCTTCTTGCTCAGCTCGTACTTGTACTTCCCGTAGTCCATGATCCGGCAAACGGGCGGCTGGGATGTGGGTGCGACCTCGACCAGATCGTAGCCCAGATCCAGCGCCTTTCGGTACGCGTCGGGGGTCGCCATGATGCCCAACTGCTCCCCTTCGGGACCGATGACGCGGACTTGCGGGATCCGGATTTCACGATTCACGCGAAGCTTGGGGACGATACGGCACCTCTTGGTGTCAGGTTGACTGCAGCGACATCGCCTGGGCGATGTCGGCCTGGATCGTGGCGAGCACTTCCGCCTGGGACAGTGGGGCCGCAAGCTGCTCGCCGCCACGCTTGCGGACGGAGACCTTTCCCTCCTGCTTCTCGCGCGCACCGACGACGAGCATGTAGGGAATCTTGGCCTTCTCCGCCTCGCGGATCTTGTAGCCCGCCTTCTCGTTGCGCGCATCCACGTCCACGCGCAGTCCCGCGGCCCGGAGCCGCTCGGCGACGGAGTGGGCGTAATCCAACTGGTGTTCGCTGATCGGGAGCACGACGGCCTGGACCGGGGCCAGCCAGGTCGGGAAGGCGCCCGCATAGTGCTCGAGGAGGATCCCGAAGAAGCGCTCGATCGAACCCATGAGCGCGCGGTGGATCATGATCGGCTGGTGGGCCCTCCCGTCCTCGCCCGTGTAGGTCAGCTCGAAACGCTGGGGATTGTTGAAGTCCACTTGCACGGTCGAGCACTGCCAGGCCCGGCCGAGCACGTCCTTGATCTTGATGTCGATCTTGGGGCCGTAGAAGACCCCTTCGCCGGGGTCGACCCGGTACGCCACTCCCCG
Organism: Nitrospirota bacterium; assembly: GCA_040757595.1. Lineage (NCBI taxonomy): Bacteria > Pseudomonadati > Nitrospirota > Nitrospirota bacterium. The sequence continues at coordinate 143,399 of JBFLWP010000003.1, forward strand.
CCCCTTCAGCGCCGCCTCCAGCGCGCCGGTGGCCTGGGCCCAGTTGTCCGCCGAGCCCACGGCCTTCTCCGGCCTGGTGGAGAGGTACACCTCGAACTCGGAGAAGCCGAAGGTGCGCAGGACGAAGAACGTGAAGTCCAGCACGCGGCTGACTTCCGGTTCGATCTGGTCGGGCCGGCAGAACAGGTGGGCGTCGTCCTGTGTGAATCCCCGCACGCGCAGGAGCCCGTGCAGCACGCCCGTCCGTTCGTAACGGTACACCGTGCCCAGCTCGCCGTACCGGATCGGCAGGTCCCGGTAGCTCCGCAGGTGGGACTTGTAGATCATGATGTGGAACGGGCAGTTCATGGGTTTGAGCTGGTACTCGCTGGCTTCCAGCTTCATCGGCGCGAACATGTTCTCGCGGTAGTAGTCCACGTGCCCGCTGGTGCGCCAGAGGTCCAGCCGTGCCACGTGCGGCGAATAGACCAGCTCGTAACCCTGCCTGAGGTGCTGCTCGCGCCAGAAGTTTTCGATCAGGAGGCGGACGAGCGCCCCCTTGGGATGCCACAACACGAGCCCGGGCCCGATTTCGTCCTGGATCGTGATCAGGTCCAGCTCCCTGCCCAGCCGCCGGTGGTCGCGCCGCTTGATCTCCTCGAGCTTGGCCAGGTGGGCATCCAGCTCGGCCTGGGTCGGGAACGAGGTGCCGTAGATCCGCTGGAGCATCGGGTTGCGCTCGTCGCCCCGCCAGTAGGCACCGGCGCTGGAGACGAGCTTGATGGCTCCGACCCGGCCGGTCGAGGGCAGGTGCGGCCCTCGGCAGAGGTCGATGAAGCCGCCCTGGTCGTAGAGCGATGCGACCTCCTCCTCGATGGATTCGAGGATCTCGGCCTTGTAAGGCTCCCCACGCTGCCGGAAGAAAGCAGCGGCTTCCTTCCTCGGCATTTCCAGACGCTTGAACGGGCGGTTCGCCTTGATGATCTCGCGGGCGCGCGCCTCGATTTTTTCGAGGTCCTCCGGAGTGAACGGCCGCTCGAACGCGAAGTCATAGTAGAACCCGTCCTCGATGGCCGGCCCGATCGTGAGCTGGGCGGAGGGGAACACTTCCTTGACCGCCTGGGCCATGATGTGGGTGCTGCTGTGACGGTAGACCTCTTTCCCCTCCGGCGAATCGAAGGCGAGCGGCTCCAGGGCCGCGTCCTCGGTCAGGATCGTGGCGAGGTCTCTGGCGACCCCGTTCACCTTGACCGCGAAGGCGTCAGGAGTCAGCGCGCCGGCCTCGCGCAGGGCCTGCTCGGCGGTGCAGCCGGACGGGACCTGTCGGGCGGCTCCGCCCGGCAGGGTGACGGCAATCTGTTGGGTTCCGATCGGCATCGTTTCAAACAAGAAAAGGCATCAGAACCGCATCCGGAGCCTGGCGGTCCGATGCCCTCGGTCGGATGGTAGGCGCGGACGGTCTTGAACCGTCGACCTCTACCGTGTCAAGGTAGCGCTCTCCCCCTGAGCTACGCGCCTAACGTCCGCGGCCATGCTAATATAGCCCTGCCCGCAGTGTCAAGAACGTCACAAAGAAGAAGGAGTTAGGAGGTTTCTGCCGGCCTAGCGAACGGCGGCCCGCAGACCCTTGCCGGGTGAGAATTTTGGGACCCGCGCAGCCGGAATTCGCAACGCCTCGCCGGTGCGGGGATTGCGACCCGTCCGGGCTTTCCGCCGCCCCACAGAGAAGGTGCCGAAGTTCACGAGGCTGATCCGCTGGCCTTTCTTCAGCGTGGCCGTGACCGCGCCGGTGAACGCGTCCAGCGCACTGCCCGCGGCGACCTTCGTGATCCCCGCCGATGTCGCCATTTTTGCGATCAACTCTTCCTTCGTCATCGTGCCTCCTCCTTATGGGGCCTCTTGCGAGGCAGGCTGGTCAGGTCCGATGGGGTTCATCTCAGGCCTGCCGGGCCTTTCCCCGGCTGACCGTGATCCGGAGCTCCTTGATTTTTTTTCGAAGCGTATTGCGGTTCATGCCCAGGACATGGGCGGCTTGAATCTGGTTCCCGTTCGTTTCGCTCAGGACCCGGGCGATCAGGGGACGCTCGACGGCCTTGACCAGCATCGGGTGGAGATTCCGGGCGGTTCCATTTTTCATCTCTTTGACGAACCCGCCGAGCTTGGACTCGATGTACCCTTCCAGATCGACCCCGGCCTGGGGGTGCCCGTTGCCGTTGACCCAGGATCGCAGGATGCCCGGGGCGTGGCGGAGCACGGATCGTGATCCGGTGACGAGGAACGTCCTGTGTGGATTGATCAAGCGCTGAACCTCAGCCAGTTCATGGGACTGCCCCCGTTTGGTCTCCACGATCACGCCGTCATAGGTGCGCCTGGCGGCCGCCCGTTGCAGGGAGGCCCAGTCTTTCACGACCGTGACCGAGGCCTCCTGGAGGTCGTGTTTGAACTGCATCTGGAGGTCCGAGTCGGTCGCGAGAAGGAGCAGGCTGAAGACGGATGTTCGAACGGTCATGTGCGGACACCAGTCGCAGAGGGAGCGAAGAGGGCCGGAGTATGCTCCAAGGGTCGAACGATGTCAATCGGGAAAATCCCCCGATAGTATCGCGCGTGGCACGCAACGAAGATGCCAACCCAAAACCGCAACGATCCTGATGGATTTCGACGGAACCACATGGAGCAACTCGCAAGGGCGGCCACAAAATGCGGGGCACCGTGCCGATGTTTGGCGAGCCGTGGAGGAACAACCGGCCGCGCACGGTCGGCGATGGAGGACAAGATCATGGGAACGTGGCGACGCTCGAGCGTCTCTCTTCTGAAGTAGAAATTTTCCGGGAGGCGGGCATGACTGAGTCGTGATCTCGAAACGGCGCGATGCCGGTCCTCGATGAAAGAGTGCGGTGAGGAAAGGAGGATCTCACCGACGAGAATCGCCGGTGCGAGGCGGGAGGAATCCGGATTGCCGGTCCTTACGGCCTAGCAAGGGGGGCGGTCAAAAAATCGCTTGACGGTGCGGGGGGCTTCACTGTAGGATAGTCGCGAATTTCATTTCCTATCGGAATACTCAAATATCATGAAGGTCTCACAGAAGGCGACTTACGGTATCATGGCGGCTCTCGATCTGGCCGCGCATAACGGCACGGCGCCGGTCCAGGCCAAGGCCATTGCCCGCCGCCAGGCGATCCCGCTGCGATTCCTGGAGCAGGTGCTGCACGCCATGAAAAACGCAGGGATCGTAGACAGTCTCCGGGGAGCGCAGGGCGGGTATCTGTTGAGCAAGCTGCCGGCGGAGATTTCGTTGGCCGAGATCGTGGAAGCCCTGGACGGATCCCTGTCTCGCCCGTCGGGACATCGAGTCGGCCCGCGCCGTGCCGGGGAGCAGGCGAAGCCGGAACTCCTGCTGGCCAATGTCTGGGAGCGGGTCCGGCAAGCCGAGATGGAGGTATTGGGAGCCGTGACGCTCCAGGAGCTGGCCGACCGCCAGCAGCAACTGGAGCAGGAACGGGCGTTGATGTACCACATCTAAAGAATTGACGATTGTTGGATTGATACATTGACGGTTGATGGATTTAAAGCCGCCAATTACACGACCTTCATGGAGAAATTCCTATGACTCCCCAAACGACCCATCCAGTCGAGATACAGACGACCCCCATCCCGCCCGCGATCCTCGAGGAAATCGAGGCGTTTGAAGCGGAAGTGGCCCGCGTCAACGCCGGCGAGGTCTCGACCGACATCTTCAAGCCGTTCCGCCTCCAGCACGGGATCTACGGCCAGCGCCAGCCCGGAGTGCAGATGTTCCGGATCAAGATTCCGTTCGGCGGCTTGACCGCCAACCAGATCCGGCGGGTTGCGCAACTGGCCGAGACCTACACGACCGGCGTCGGCCACGTGACCACGCGCCAGGACATCCAGCTCCACTTCGCGGATCTGAACGACGTGGGCACCATGATGCGGCGGCTGGCGGAAGTCGGGCTGACGACCCGCGAGGCCTGCGCCAACACCGTGCGCAACGTGACCGCCTGCCACCTGGCCGGGGTCTGCCAGGGCGAGGTCTTCGACGTGACACCCTACGCCAAGACCGTGGCCCTGCACCTGCTCCGCAATCCGCTGAACCAGAGCCTGCCGCGGAAGTTCAAGATCGCCTTCTCCGGCTGCCGCCATGACTGCGCCCTGACTCCGATCCACGACGTCGGGCTCCTGGCCGCCAGGCGCGAGGACGGGACCATGGGCTTCCGGATGGTCGTGGGCGGCGGGCTCGGCTCCACGCCCCGGATCGCCCAGGTGCTGCGCGAGTTCGTCCCGATGGACGAGCTGATCCCGACGATCGAGGCCGTGATCAAGGTCTTCGACACGCTGGGCAACCGCAAGAACCGCCACAAGGCCCGGATGAAGTTCGTAATCGAGAAGCTGGGCTTCGAGGAGTTCAAGCGGCGCTGGGAGGAGGCCTACGTCGCCATGGGGCACGCGAGGCCCGACCGGAGCCCGATCAGGCTCCTTCAACACCAGGACGAGCCGCCGCTCATCATGCCGACCTCCCTCAAGGGCGGGAACGGCCAGAGGAACGGCGGAGGCAACGGCCACGCCGACCCGGAAACCGCCTACGCCACGTGGAGGCGGACCAACGTGATCCGGCAGCGGCAGCCCGGCTACGCCGCCGTGCTCATCAAGCTCCCGATGGGAGACATCACGTCGCCCCAGATGTACCACATGGCCGACTTGGCCGAGCGGTACTCCAACGGCAACCTGCGGACCACCATCAACCAGAACCTGATCGTCCGGTGGGTGCCCGAGTCCAAATTGGAGGACCTCCATCGCGAGCTGGCCGCCCAGGGCTTGGCGGACCCCGGCGCGGAACAGGTCGAGGACATCATCGCCTGTCCGGGTACGGACACCTGCGGCCTCGGGATTACCTCCTCCAAGGGGCTGGCCCGCGCCATGGCGGAGATCTTCCCGCCCGGCCGGGTGCCCGAGGATCTCAAGGACGTGACCGTCAAGATCAGCGGCTGCCACAACTCCTGCGCCCAGCACCACATTGCGACGATCGGGCTGCACGGGGTGGGCAAGCGCCTCGGCGACCACGTGGCCCCCCACTATGAGCTGCACCTGGGCGGGCAGGTGAACGGGACGGCCCGGATCGGTCAGATGACGGTCAAGCTGCCGGCCAAGAACGTGCCGGCCGCCGTCTCGCACCTGATCGAGGTCTACCGCCGCGACCGCAAGCCGGGGGAGAATCTGCAGACCTTCATCCTTCGGGCGGGGAAGTCGGCCCTCAAGGACGAGATGATTCCCTACACGATCGTTCCGGCCTTCGAGGAGGCCCCAGGCTATTACTACGATTGGGAGGGGGAAGACGAATTCGTGCTGGAGGATCTCGGCCCGGGCGAGTGTGCCGGCGGGGCCTTGGAGATGATTGACAACCGCATCCTGGAGGCGGAGCAGGAGCTGTACCAGGCACGCCTCCAAGCGGAGAAACACCAGCACGCCTTCGCGGTGAACAAGGCCTATCGGGCGGTGTTGGCCGGGGCCAAGGCCCTGCTGGTGACCGAGGGCCTCGATCCCGCCACCGATGCCGAGACCCTCGCCGAGTTCGAGCGGCATCTGACAAGTAAAGGCGTTGTCCCCGCCTCCTACCGGAATTTGAGTGAACAGGTCGGAGACCTGGGCCCGAAAGACGTCACGCCGGAATTCGTCCAGGCCAAGCTGGCCTTCGCCCGCGGCTTCGTGGAGGCCTGCAAGGCCGCCACGGAGGAGATGGGGAAGGACCTGAAGCTGAAGCAGGCCGAGGCGTCGGGAGGCGGGCAGCCGTCCGCCGCCGAGCCGGCGCCGGCTTCCCAGCCGGCAACCACGCAGCCAACGGTCTCCGAGCCGGCGGCCCCGGTCTATGACCTCCGCGGGGTGGCCTGCCCCCTCAATTACGTCAAGACCAAGCTGAAGCTCGAGATGATGGAGGCGGGCGAGAGGCTGGAGGTCTGGCTGGACGCGGGCGAGCCGATCAAGAACGTGCCGATGAGCCTGCGGAACGACGGCCACAAGGTCCTGGCCGAAGAGCCGTTGGATGCAGAGAAGGCCCACTACAAGGTGCTGGTCGAGAAGGTGGAAGGCTGAGACATGCTCAGGGGGTGGTGGTCGGTGGTCAGTGGACAGGATCGAGACGCTCTTCACGGACCCCCGACTACTGACCCCTGACCATGGTAGAAGGCAGGTAGAGAGGCGGCGCTGCATGACGGCCAGCAATAGACCCTCCGATGTGGAACTGAAGGCACTCAGCGACTCGTTCGAGTCGAAGCAGCCGCAGGACGTGCTGGCCTACGCCCTGGAGCGGTACGGCTCCCGGATCGTGCTGGCCTGCAGCTTCGGCGCCGAGGACGTGGCGCTGCTGGACATGATCCAGCGGATCAGCCCGCGGACGCCGCTCTTCTACCTGGACACGGACTTCCTGTTTCCGGAGACCTACGAGGTGCGGGACCGTCTCGTCGCACGCTACGGCCTGCAGCCCCAGCAGGTCATCCAGGTCAAGTCGAAGCTCACGCCCGAGCAGCAGGCCGCCCGGTACGGCGAGGCCCTCTGGGCGCGCGATCCGGACAAATGCTGCGAGCTGCGGAAGGTGGAGCCGTTGACCCGCGTGCTCGGCGGCTACGAAGCCTGGATCACCGGCATCCGGCGGGACCAGGCGCCCACCCGCGCCAACGCCGGGCTGGTCGAATGGGACGAGAAGTTCCAGCTCGTGAAGTTCAACCCGCTGGCGAAGTGGTCGGCCGCGGACGTCTGGGCGTACATCCGCGTCCACGAGGTGCCCTACAACGTGCTCCACGACCGCAACTATCCCAGCATCGGGTGCACCCACTGCACCGCGCCGGTTCAGCCGGGGGAGGACCCGCGCGCGGGCCGATGGAAGAATTTCGCCAAAACCGAGTGCGGACTGCATAAGTAGCGGACAGCAAGCAGCGAGCAGCCGCAGCAGGGGAAAGCTGCTCGCGACTTGCTATTCGCTGGTTGGGGAGGAGGAATGAAGAAGCTGGCGGTGATCGTGACGCGAGGCTCGTACAACAACCTGCTGCAGGCCTGCGAGTTCGTCCGGATAGCCGCGTCGGCCGGCATGCAGGTGAGCGTGCTCTTCCGGGACGAGGCGGCGGCCAAGCTGACGTCGGACCGGGTGAAGACACTGGTGTTTTCCGACGCCTACAAGGGAAGGGAGTCGCGGGCGCGGGAGATCCTGCGGGAGCGGAAGCGCGACGATCTGGCCGCGATTCTCCGCGAGATCAAGGAGCAGGGGGACGTCAAGTGGTCCGTCTGCCGGGACTCGATCGAGCTCTTCGAATTGAAGGTGGACCAGCTCATCCCGGAGTTGGACGAGGTGCAGAAGGCCGAGGCCTTCTGGAAGGAAGAAGTGGCGCAGGCCGACCGGGTCCTGACGTTCTAGGGAGGGAGTAGCGAACAGACGATAGCGAACAGCTCGGTATTCTGAGCTGCTGGCTATTTGCTGCCCGCTGTTCGCTGGTATTCATGCGGCAACTCATCGCGAAGATCGGCAAGGGCCCGAAGGCCTCCAAGGATCTGACCTGGGAGGAAGCCAAGCGGGCCATGCGCCTGCTCATCGAGGGGCAGGCCACGCCTGCGCAGGCCGGCGCGTTCCTGCTGGCGATGCGGATGAAGGGCGAGTCGGTCGCGGAGCTGGCGGCCTTCACCGCCGTCGCGCGGGAATACGTGGGGCCGCTGCCGCTGCCCAAGCCGCTGCCGCTCGTGGACGTGCCGGCCTACGCGGGGAAGCAGGAGACCTTCCACGCGGTGATCGGCGCGGCCATCGTGGCCGCCGCCGGCGGAGCGGCGGTCCTGGTCCACGGCCATGAGGGAATCCCGGAACGGCCGGGTACGGCCGGCGTCCTGGCCAAGCTGGGCATTCCGACCGACCTGAAGCCGGGACAGGTCGCGGAGGAGCTGGCGGCCAAGGGATTCGCCTATTTGGACATCGCCCTCTATCATCCGCCGGTAGCCCGGTTTCTGGACCTGCGGCGGGAGTTGGGCGTGAGGAGCCTGTTCCACCCGGTCGCCAAAATGCTGAATCCGGCCAGGGCCGGATCGCAGGTCATCGGCCTGAGCCATCCGCCCTATTTCGAAAAGACGGCCGAAGCCTTGAAGCTGCTCGGCGGCAGGCGGGCGCTGATCCTCCGCGGCGTCGAAGGGGAGCCGGAGCTCTCGATCGCGTCCGTGACCAAGGTGCTGGAGCTGCACGACGAGCGCATCTTCCCGCTGACCCTGCAGCCCAAGGACTTCGGGCTGCCGATGGCCTCTTCCCAGGTCATGGCCGGGTTTCCCCCCGCGCAGGTCGAGCAGGAGGCCGCATTGCTCGCGCGCCTCCTGCGCAACGAGTTGCGGGGCGGCCAGCGGGACTGGATCGCGCTGAACGCCGCCATGCTGCTCTACGCGGCCGGCAAGGCCGCCTCGATCTCGGCCGCGCTGCCCCCGGCCCAGCAGGCCCTGGACTCGGGCGCCGCGGCCCGCAAGCTGGTGGAGCTCGCAACGGCCGGAGAGCCAGTCGGCGCGGTTGTCACGAAAACGTGAGTTGCGAAGTTCGCTGTTGATCAGAAACTGAAAACTGACAACTCTTTTGTTTATGAAGCACCTCCGCCAGCTCGAAGACCAGAGCGTCTACATCCTGCGCGAAGCCTACAAGCACTTCGACAACCTGGCCATGCTCTGGTCCATGGGAAAGGACTCGACCGTGCTCCTGTGGCTGGCGCGCAAGGCGTTTTTCGGCCACGTCCCCTTTCCCCTGCTGCACGTGGACACCAGCTACAAGATCCCCGAGATGATCCAATACCGCGACCGGCTGGCGCGCGAATGGCGCCTGAACCTGGTGGTCGGGCAGAACAAGGAGGCGCTGGCCGCCGGCATGAACCACACGAAGGGCCGGGTGGTCTGCTGCACGGCCTTGAAGACCGAGGGGCTGAAGCAGCTCATCGAGCAGCGGGGCTACACCGGGATCATCCTCGGCGTGCGGGCGGACGAGGAGGGGACCAGGGCCAAGGAGCGGTACTTCTCCCCGCGCGACAAGAACAACGAGTGGGACTTCCGCGACCAGCCGCCGGAGCTCTGGGACCAGTTCAAGACCACGTTCCCGCCGGGGACGCACATCCGCATCCACCCCTTGCTGGATTGGACCGAGATCAACATCTGGGAATACATCAAGCTGGAGAACATCCCGTTCATTGACCTCTATCTGGACCGGGGGGACGGGACCCGCTACCGGAGCCTGGGCTGCGCCCCCTGCACGTTCCCGATCAAGTCCACCGCCAAGACCGTGGACGACATCATCCGGGAGCTGCGCGAGACCACCGTGCCCGAGCGGGCCGGCCGGGCGCAGGACGAGGGGCGCGGGATGGAGCTGCTCCGCAAAGAAGGCTACATGTGAGTGAAACAATGCTGAACGATGAACGCGGAACGCTGAATCAGGCCTCTGTCCGTTCATCACCCATCATTCAGAGTGCGACATTCTGACCATGAACGCCACCAACACCAAGCCCGGCGAGCACCTCAACATCGTGATCGTCGGCCACGTGGACCACGGGAAGTCCACGCTGCTGGGCCGGCTCTACGCCGACACCGGCTCGCTCCCCGACGGCAAGCTGGAGAAGGTCCGGGCCATCTGCCGCCAGCAGGGCAAGGAGTTCGAGTACGCCTTCCTCTTCGACGCCTTTTTGGAGGAGCAGGAGCAGGGGATCACGATCGACACGGCCCGCACCTTCTTCACCTGGAAGCAGCGGCAGTACATCATCATCGACGCGCCTGGGCACAAGGAATTCCTCAAGAACATGATCTCCGGCGCCGCGCGGGCGGAGGCGGCGCTGCTGCTGATCGACGCGCTCGAGGGCGTGCGGGAGCAGTCCAAGAAGCACGGCTATCTGCTCTCCCTGCTGGGCGTCAAACAGGTGGCCGTGGTCGTGAACAAGATGGACCTGGTCGGCTACCGGCAGGACGTCTTCCGGGGGATCGAGAAGGAGTATCGGGACTTCCTGGCCCAGTTGAAGGTCGTGCCGGAGCAGGTCATCCCGGTGAGCGCGAAGCTGGGCGACAACATCGCCGGCCGCAGCGACGCCATGCCCTGGTACGGCGGGCCGACCGTGCTCGAGACGCTCGAGCGCTTCCGCAAGGAGGCGGCCCGCATCGAGCAGCCGCTCCGGTTCCCGATCCAGGACGTCTACAAGTTCGACGCGCGGCGGATTCTCGCCGGCCGGATCACGGCCGGCCGCCTGCGGGTGGGCGACCGCCTGGTCTTCTCCCCGTCCAACAAGACGGCCGGCGTCAAGTCCGTCGAGGCCTTCAACGTCGAGCCGCCGCCGGCCGAGGCGCAGGCCGGCCAGTCGGTCGGGATCACGCTGGACGAGCAGATCTTCGTCGAGCGCGGCGAGCTGGTCTCCCACCAGGACGACCTGCCGCTCGTGTCCACCGCCTTTCGCGCCAACCTCTTCTGGCTGGGCCGCCGCCCGCTGGAGCAGGACCGCCAGTACGTCCTGCGGCTCGCGACCCGCGAAGTCGAATGCCAGGTGGCCATCATCCACCGGATCGTGGACGCGACCGACCTGGCCCAGCAGTTGGGCGGGAACGTCGTGGGCCGGAACCAGGTGGCCGAGCTGACGATCCGGACCAAGGCCCCGGTGGCGTTCGACCTCTCCAGCTCGTTCGAGGCGACAGGGCGGTTCGTCCTCGTGGACGAGTACGACATCGCGGGCGGCGGCATCGTCACTGAGCTGGTCCACGACGAGCAGGAGTTCCTGCGGGACGAGGCGCGGCGGCGCGACTTCGCCTGGGTCAAGGGGGAGGTCCGCCCGGAGGACCGCGCGCTCCACTACGGCCACCGGGCCGCGGTCGTGCTGTTCACCGGCGCCCCGCACACGGGCAAGTCGTTCCTCGCGCGCAAGCTGGAGTCGCTCCTGGTGGCGGAGGGACGGCACGCCTATCTCTTGGAAGGGGAGAACCTCCAGCGCGGCCTGGACGCGGACCTGGCGGCGACGGACCGGGCGGCCACGACGGAGACGATGCGCCGCTACGGGGAGGTGGCGCGGCTGCTGACCGACACGGGCCTGATCGTGGTGACCACGACCAAGACCTTCGCCAACGCCTACCGCGTGGCGGCCCAGGCGATCCGAACGCTGGTCCACCCGGCCCCGGTCGTGGCCGTCCACATGAGCAAGGGGGAGGAGGAGCCGCCGCCCGACACGGACCTGCACTTCGTGGGGCCCCAGAACTTCGACGAGGCGGCCCGCCGGGTGATCGAGGAGCTCAAGAAGCGTGGGGTGCTGGCGCAGGCCATCGGCGCCAAGCCGACGTTCCAGTACTCGATCTGAACAGCAGGCGCGAGGTGCGGGGCACGAGGCGAGAGGGTTCGTGCGTGGTTTGACTCCGTGGAAAACCCTGTGTTAGGGTTGCTGCCTCAAGCCCAAGCAAGAGGCGATGATCTGTGACCCATAGCCTCTCGCCCCTCGCCTCGCGCCTTCTGAAAGGGCCGCATGGAAGAAAAAAACCTCAAGACGATCCTGGATAAGCTCCAGTACACCGACGACGCCAAGGTGATCCAGCAGATCACCGAGCAGGTGAAGCAGGTGCAGGCCCGCATGGCCGGTATCCGGCGCAAGCTCGTGGTCATGAGCGGGAAGGGCGGCGTCGGGAAGAGCATGACGACCGTCAACCTGGCGCTGGCCTTTGCCCGGCTGGGCCACAAGGTCGGCCTGCTGGACGTGGACCTGAACGGTCCCTGCGTCCCGCGCATGCTCGGCATGCACGGCCAGTCGCTCACGCTTACGCCGGAGGGCGCGCTGCCGCCGACCGGCCCCCTGGGCGTCAAGGTCGCCTCCATGGACTTCTTCCTGGACGCCGGCTCGCCGGTCCGCTGGAAGGGCCCGATGGACCTCAGCCCGGTCTGGCTGGGGGTGATGGAGATGAACGTGATCCGGGAGTTCCTGGCGGACGTGGCCTGGGGCGAGTTGGATTACCTGCTGACCGACCTGCCGCCCGGCGCCGCCGCCGACAAGCCGCCCGTGATCGCCGGGTTCATCCCGGACCTCGCCGGCGCCATCGTCGTGACGACCCCCTCGGAGGTGGCCTCCGACGTGGTCCAGAAGTCCATCACCTACGCGCGGGACATGGGGATCAAGGTCCTGGGCCTGGTCGAGAACATGAGCACCTACCGCTGCCCCTCCTGCGGGTCCGAGCACGAGCTGTTCGAGGGCAATACCGAGGCCCTGTGCGAGGCCCTGGACGTGCCGCTCCTGGGCCGCATCCCGTTCGACCGGACGCTGGCCCGCACCTTCGACAAGGGCGCGCCGCTGCTGGACGAGACCTATCCGACCCTCCAGCGGTACCGGGAGATTGCCGAGCGGGTGCAGGCGCTCGTAGACTATAAGAAAGTGCTGGCGGAAAAACTCTAAACGACGGGCGAGAGGGGGGGCACGAGGCGAGAGGGTCCAGAATGAAGGTAACACCTCGCCACTAGCCCCGCACCCCGTGCCCAGGAGTTGAAGATGAAATTCGTCTGTTTGAACTGCGAAACCTACATGACCTTCGAGAAGGTGGAGAAGCCGGCGGAGGGCTCGCTAGGCGTCTTCTTCGCCTGCCCGTCCTGCGGCGCCAAGTTCTCGATGGTGACCAACCCGGGCGAGACCCAGATGGTCAGCTCCCTGGGCGTTCAGCTCGGCGGGCGGACCGCCGCGGCCCAGCCCTTCGAGATGACCCGCGGCACGCTCAAAGAGGAGGCCCTCGCGGGAGCCGGGCAGATGGGCGCCTACCTGAACGAGAAGATTCAGGCCGGCCAGCCGGCCGGGGCCAAGGCCAGCGCTGCGCCCCAGGCGAAGGAAGGGGAGAAGTCCGGAGGCGGCTGCCCCTTCTCGGCCATGGTGGCCCAGATGGGGCTCACCTCCTCGACCAGCCAGGCCGGAACCGCCGAGTTCACCTGGACCGCCGACGCCACGGAGAAACTGGAGCGGCTGCCCTCGTTCGTCAAGCCGATGGTCAAGGCGAGCATCGAGGCCTACGCGCGCAAGCAGGGCCTGACCAAGATCACGCTCCAGGTCATGGACGAGGCCAAGAGCGATTCCAACGGCATCGCCTGGTCGCCGGAGGCGGAGCGGCGCCTGGAGAACATCCCGGACTTCATCCGGCCCATGGCCAAGCGCGAAATCGAGCGGCTGGCCAAGGAGCAGGGCGCGACGACCGTCACCGCCCAGGTGATGGACTCGGCCAAAGAAAAATTCATGAAGTTCATGTAAGCAGGCCATGAACCTGGAGAAACTTGAAGCCGAAGCGCTCAAACTGGACCCGAAGGCACGGGCGCGTTTGGCCGGCAAACTGCTGGAAAGCCTCGAACAGCTCTCCGACGAAGAAAACGCTCGCCTGTGGGCGGAGGAAGCCCAGCGGAGGGACGCGGACATGGACGCGCATCCCGACGCCGAATGTTCTGCCGAAGAAGTCTTTCGCGAGGCCAGAGCCAAGCTGAAATGAATGGAGCGAGTCTCCTTTCATCGGCTGGCCCGGCATGAACTGCTCGACGCCGCCTTCTTCTACGACGTCGAAAGCCCGGGACTCGGCTCCGCGTTCCTCGACGAAGTCGGACATTGCAGCCGAACCATCCTCGAGTTTCCTGAAGCTGGCCCGCTGATGACCGGCACGGTCCGCCGGCGACTCGTTCGCCGATTCCCCTACGCGCTTCTCTATTCCATCAAAGCCGACAGAATCCGCGTGCTGGCGGTGATGAATCTGAAGCGGCGCCCGATGTACTGGGTGGGCCGTGAATGACGCTCCCCTCGTCCGAGCACCACCAGCCCCACAGAAATAGGCTACTGGCCAATGTAGGCTGGGCCAGCAGCAGTGTTTTCTCGTTGGCGGTTATTGACACGGTTCCTCGAAATGCCGATGATGTCAGCAACGTTCGGCTAACAGAGCTCGGGCACGGTCAGGGATAAGCTGCCAGTATCTGGGTCCCTGCCGCCGCTCACTTAGTTAGGTGCCCCTGCCTGGTTTTCTGGAGACCACAGTGCCCCTGGCGCTGACACCTTCTGAGCAGCTGACGTACTCGACGGTGCGCATCGAGTGCGAAACCGCGACTGGCACGAGCGTGGGCACTGGCTTCTTCTACCGCTTCGCCGAACAAGGCGAGCAGTATGTCCCGGCAATTGTCACAAACAGGCACGTCGTTGAAGGAGCACGGCAAGGGCGGATCTTTCTTCACACCTCCGACACTCAGGGTAATGTCATTGCGGGGCAGCACTATAGCTGCACGCTTGAGCAGTTCGCGGACTTCTGGATTCCGCACCCAGACGCGACGGTGGACCTCTGTGCTCTCCCGATAGCTGCGCTCCATCAGGACGCCGAAGCGCGTAGCACGCCTCTCTTCTATATCGCTCTCAACGCCTCCGTGACGGCCACACCAGCGTTGTTCGCCGAGCTCACGGCGCTCGAAGACATCGCCATGATTGGCTATCCCACCGGCATCTGGGACTCGAAGAACAACATGCCGATCATTCGCAGGGGTATTACCGCAACGCCCTCGAACCAAGACTACGAAGGGCGACCCGAGTTCATGATCGACGCCGCGTGTTTTCCAGGATCGAGCGGATCTCCGGTGTTTCTCTATAACGTTGGCTCGTACGCCAGTCGTGATGGGGCCACGGTCATAGGCAGCCGCATCGCTCTCCTCGGGATCCTGTACGCAGGGCCGCAATTCACGGCCGAGGGGGACCTCGAGATCGTGACCGTGCCCACACAGCAAAAAGTGGTGTCGCGCGCGCTCATCCCGTTAACTTGGGCGTCGTCATCAAGGCCACTCGGCTTGCTGACTTCGAAGGCATCTTCGCGTCGCGATCATGACGTAGGTGTTGACGCCTGCATGGATATAGCGCTCGAGTCGCGCGTCCGGCGCGCGGCACACGAGAAGCCCGACCCGCCACAAAACAGGAGCGACGAATTTATGAAGAAGAGGAAGTCTGAGTTACACGACTGGCTGCGACCGGAATACAAGCGCTCCGATTTCGGAAAGTTTGTTCGTGGGAAATATGCCAGGCAGGTTCGCGCCTCTACGAACGTTGTCGTGCTCGATCCACAAGTCGCAAAAGTTTCCCCCAATGATGAAGCGGTCAATGCGGCCCTGCGCGGCCTCATGGAGGTCGCGCGGTCCTCGGCTCGGCGACCCTCGCGTTCAACTCGGACTCGCGCGAAAGTGGCGCGCGCCGGTTAACTTTGACGTTAGCAGCTTACATGGATATTCGGTAAACTGAGCGCCTGCAAGTCACGCGAGGGAGCCGTTATGGCGCGCCAAGTTGAAAAGATCAAGCAAGAAATCCGCCCGTTGAGCACTGCGGAGAAAGCGAAACTGCTCCGCTTGCTCATCGCCGAACTCGATGCTCCGGCTGACACCGACGTGGAGAGCGCATGGCTCGAAGAGGCGCGGAGACGGCACTGGGAGTTCGTGGAAGGAAAAGCGCATGGAATCCCTGGCGGGCGTGTATTTGAAAATATTCGCGCGCGTCTTCGCCGACAAGCTATGAATCCCAGGGGCTGAGAGCCGATACTGCGCGAGGCTCATCCCTGCAGTAAGGGCGATGGACGCGAAGCCTTCAAAGAATCCGACCGTGGCGGGCATCCTGTCCGGGCTGATGCCGGGCTTGGGCCAGTTCTACTGCCGGCAGTGGAAGAAGGGGGCGGGGTTCCTGGTCGGCGCGATCGTGGTGGACGCGGCGCTGGGCGTGTCGGCCGGATTCCTCAAGCTGCTGCAAACCGGCGGAATGGGCCTCACGCCGGACGAAGCCACCTCGATCCTCCTCCGTTCGCTCCCGTTCCTGGCCCTTGCGCTCTGGAGCGTCGTGGACGCGGTCCGCACGGCCAGGCGGTCTTCCTAACGATAGGTGAACGGACCGCTGTTTCTCCGCGTCTTCTTCTGCTCCCGCGGCGTTGACTCCCTGTGGACGGCTGTGTTACAACGAGCCGCAAATCACGACAATTCAGGGGTATGGAGGGGTTCCATGGGCGGCCATAGTCACTGGGCCACCATCAAGCGGCACAAGTCCGCGCAGGACGCGAAGCGCGGCAGGATTTTTACGCGGATCATCCGCGAGTTGACCATCGCGGCCCGCTCGGGCGGCGATCCCGCCGGCAATCCCCGGCTGCGTCTGGCCGTTGCCAAGGCCAAGGACGCGAACATGCCGGGCGACACGATCAAGAAGGCGATCCAGCGGGGGACCGGCGAGTTGCCGGGCGTGACCTACGAGGAGTTCACCCTGGAGGGGTACGGGCCAGGGGGCACGGCCCTGCTCCTGGAAGTGACCTCCGACAACCGCAACCGCAGTGTGGCCGAGATCCGGAGCCTCCTCACGAAGAACGGCGGGAACATGGCGGAGGCCGGCGCGGTGGCCTGGCAGTTCCAGAAGAAGGGGCTGCTCGTCGTGGACAAGGCCAAGGTGGAGGAGGACCGGCTCATCTCGGTCGCCCTGGAGGCCGGCGCCGAGGACGTGCGGGTGGACGAAAAAGCCTTCGAGGTCGTCACCGCGCCCGGCGATTTCGAGGCCGTCAAGAAAGCCCTGGCCGACGCGAAGATCGAAGCGTCTCTGGCCGAGGTGACCTTCGTGCCGCAGAACCACGTGCGGCTGGAGGAGAAGGCGGCCGAGCAGATGCTCAAGCTCATGGAAATCCTCGACGAGCACGACGACGTGCAGAAGGTCCACGCCAATTTCGACATTCCGGACGAGGTGATGGAGAAAGTCGCAGCGGCGGCTGGCTAAAAGGCCGTGACGGGTGACGAGTGATGAGTGACAAGTTGCAGGCAAGTCATTCATCTTGCATCACTAAGTCGGCAGCGTTCACGCGTCACGCGTCACGCGTCACGTGATTCGATGATCGCGGCACTGACCGGCCGGCTCACCTTCAAGGCGCCCTCCCACGTCACGCTCGATGTCCACGGCGTCGGGTACGAGGTTTTCATCCCGCTGAGCACCTTTTACGCGCTGCCCGACGTCAACGAGTCCACCTCCCTCAGGATCCACACGCACCTCCGGGAAGACGCGATCCAGCTCTACGGGTTCCTCACGCACCTGGAGCGGGACGCCTTCGTGCTGCTGACCGGCATTTCCGGGATCGGCCCCAAGCTGGCCCTGAACGTGCTCTCGGCCCTGAGCGTGCCGGACCTAGTCTCCGCGGTGCAGGCCGGCGACGTGGACAAGCTGGCCACCGTGCCGGGGATCGGCAAGAAGTCGGCCGCCCGCATCGCACTGGAGCTCAAGGACAAGGTCCTCCGGCTCCATCCCGTGCCTTCGGCCGAGCCGGCGCAGCCGATGGGAGGGGCGAACCAGTTGCAGGATGACGCCCTGTCCGCGCTGGTCAACCTGGGCTACAAGCAGGCGGAAGTGAAGACGATCCTGAAGCGGCTGGCGCCTCAACCCTCGCTCTCGCTCAAGGACTTGATCCGGGACGCGCTGAAAGAGCTGGCCAAGGGCTGAGGGCCAGGGAGAGAAGCCATGAACCATGACGACCCTCGCGCGAATCGGTTCCGTCGCGTCGCCCTGGTCGTCGGCTTTTCCCAGGTGCTGCTGCTCCTCCCGGTCCCTCGGCTCGTCCTGGCGGCGGATGCGCCGGATCAGCCGAAGAGCATCCGGATGACCTGCGGGTCCTGCCCGAGCGGCTATGCCACGACCGGGGTGACGAAAGAGCCGGCCATCTGCAAGGAGGGCGACCATACGCTGGTCGAATGTGTGCCGCTGGGCGCCATGAACCTCCTGTCCGTCTGCGGCTCTTGCCCGGAGGGCTATGTCCAGGTCGGAAGCTCGACGGTGCCGGCGCGCTGCGGCGACATCGAGGGCGGACGCATGAGCCAGTGTCAGCTCCAGCAGATGGAACGGGCCCTGCCGGACCCGAGGCAGGGCGGGGTCTTCTGTCCGCCCAATTGCGCCGGCATCCTGCCGACGCCGGGGCAGGGCACGCTTGAGCGACCGCCGAAGTTTAAGCCTGCTCCCCAGGAATCCAAATGACCGACCGCATCCTCACCAACCAGATGACCGAGGAGGAGCGGGGCCTGGAGTCCACCCTACGGCCCCAGACGCTGGAGGACTACGTCGGCCAGGAGCGGATGAAGGAGTCGCTCCGCATCTGCATCGAGGCGGCCCGGCGCCGCAACGAAGCCCTCGACCACGCCATCTTCTACGGCCCGCCCGGCCTCGGGAAGACGACGATCGCCCACATCATCGCGCGGGAAATGGGCGTGGCGATCCGCTCGACCTCCGGGCTGGTCCTGGCCCATGCCGGAGACTTGGCCGCCGTCCTGACGAATCTCCAGGAGCGGGACGTGCTGTTCATTGACGAGATTCACCGGCTGCCGGCCTCCGTGGAGGAGGCCCTCTACCCGGCGATGGAGGACTATCAATTGGATCTCGTGATCGGCCAGGGCCCCTCGACGCGCACGATCAAGCTGGACCTCCCGCGGTTCACGCTGGTCGGGGCCACGACCCGCGCCGGCGCCCTGACCTCCCCCCTCCGCGAGCGGTTCGGGCTCGTCCACCGGTTGGACTTCTACGCCCCGGCGGAGCTGCAAGCGATCGTGACCCGCTCCGCCGGTCTCCTCGGCATTCCGATCGAGCCGGACGGTTCCGCCGAGATCGCCGGACGGGCCAGGGGGACCCCCCGCATCGCCAACCGGCTGATCAAGCGGGTGCGCGATTTCGCGCAGATCAAGGCCCAGGGACGGATCACCCGCGAGGTCGCCCGGGATGCCCTGGCCTGGCTGGGGGTGGACTCGGCCGGCTTCGACGAGATGGACCGGAAGATCCTCCTGACGATCCTCGAAAAATTCGGGGGCGGGCCGGTCGGGGTCGAGTCCCTGGCGGCGGCGGTGAACGAGGAACGGGACACGCTCGAGGACGTGTATGAGCCCTTCCTCATCCAGGCCGGCTATCTGGAGCGGACGGCCCGCGGTCGGCAGGTGACCAGGTTGACGTTCCAACACTTTGGAAAACAAAAGGATTTGCTGACTTAGCCTTGGGAAGTTCACAGTTTTCAGTGGTCAGTTTTCAGAGCGGAGTTCCAATGCCTGGCGCCTTTGGCTGAAAACTGACAATTGAGAACTGATTACTCTCTACGATCCTCCCAATCCCCTTGATAATCCTTGCAAAGCTCGCCCTGTTCCTGTAGCATGATCTGTCTTCGTACGCGCGGGGAAATTCGTGGGAAGCGACAAGGACATTCAGCAGTATCGCAAGGAGATTGACCGGATCGACGACGAAATCCTGCGGCTATTGAACGAACGATCGGAAAAGGTGATCGAGATCGGCAAGCTCAAGAAGCGGTCGGATCAGACGGCCAATCTCCACACGCCGCGGCGGGAGGCCGAGATCGTGGACCGCCTCATGCGCCAGAACCGGGGGCCATTTCCGAACGAGGCGATCCGGCCCGTCTACCGGGAGATCATGTCCGCGTCCCTTTCGCTGGAGGGGCCGCAAAAAGTGGCCTACCTGGGCCCGAGGGCCACCTTCACGCACCTGGCCTGCATTCAGAAATTCGGGTCCTCCGCCCAGTACGTGCCGGTCAACAGCATCAAGGAGGTTTTCAACGAGGTGGAGCGGGGCCGGGCCAACTTCGGCGTCGTGCCGATCGAGAACTCGACCGAGGGGGTGGTGAACCACACCCTGGACATGTTCATGGACTCCAACCTGCTCATCTACGGCGAGGTGCTCCAGGAAGTCTCCCATCACCTCCTCTCGAAGGCGGAGCGGATGGAGGACATCAAGAAGATCTACTCGCACCCGCACGCGATCGCCCAGTGCCGGCAGTGGCTGGAGACCAACCTGCCCCACGTGCCGGTGGCGGAGGTGCCGAGCACGGCGCGCGCCGCGGAGCTCTGCGCGGACGATCCGACGTCGGCGGCCATCGCGTCCGAATTGGCCGGCCAACTGTACGGGCTCAAGGTGCTCAAGGCCCGAATCGAGGACAACATCAACAACTTCACTCGCTTCCTGGTCCTCTCGCAGAAGCCGCCGGAGCGGACGGGCAAGGACAAGACGTCGATCATGCTGTCCGTCAAGGACAAGGTCGGCGCGCTCTACGAGCTCCTGCGCCCCTTCGCCTCCTACGGGCTGAACATGACCAAGATCGAATCGCGCCCCTCCCGGCGGAAAGCCTGGGAGTACATCTTCTTCGTGGACATCGAGGGGCACGTGGAGGAGG
This sequence comes from Nitrospirota bacterium, assembly GCA_040757595.1. Classification (NCBI taxonomy): domain Bacteria; kingdom Pseudomonadati; phylum Nitrospirota; species Nitrospirota bacterium. The sequence goes on from JBFLWP010000003.1 coordinate 163,568, forward strand.
ACCGGGTCAGAAAGGCGCTGGAGGAGATCAAGGGCCGGTGTCTGTTCATGAAGATTCTGGGGTCGTATCCCGCGCACAGTTGAGCAACGTGAAGCGCGGACGAGAGACGCTTCGCGAGAGACGCGCGACGAACTTATGGCGCTCAAGGTTCATCCCGACATCGCCTCGTTGACGCCCTACGTGCCGGGCAAGCCGGTGGAGGAGGTCGAGCGCGAGCTCGGCATCCCGAAGGCCGTCAAGCTGGCGTCCAACGAGAATCCGCTCGGCCCTTCGCCCAAGGCCCTGGCCGTGCTGGCCGAAGCGACCGGCACGCTCCACCGCTATCCGGACGGGGGCGCCCACCGGCTGCGCGCCGCGCTGGCCGACCGCTTCAAGCTGGCCATGGATCAGGTCATCCTGGGGAACGGGTCCGACGAGATCATCGGCCTGCTCGCCCGGGCGTTCCTGGCCCCCGGAGACGAGGCGGTCATGGCCGACGTCACCTTCCCGATTTACAGGATGGAAGTGACGGCCGCCCACGGGAAGCCGGTGATCGTGCCCTTGAAGGACTGGCGGCACGATCTCTCCGCCATGGCCGAGGCGGTGACGGATCGCACGAGGCTCGTCTTCGTCTGCAATCCGAACAACCCCACCGGCACGATGGTGGGGACGAACGAGGTGGCCGCCCTGATGGCCCGGCTTCCGGCCCACGTCATCACGGTGTTCGACGAGGCCTACTACGAGTACGTGCAGAGCCGGGACTTCCCGGACAGTCTGGGGTACGTGAAGCGGAACCGGAACGTCGTGGTGCTCCGGACCTTCTCCAAGGTGTACGGGCTGGCCGGCCTCCGGATCGGCTACGGTCTGACCACCCAAGAGATCGCCGACTACCTGAACCGCGTCCGGCCGCCGTTCAACGCCAACAGCCTGGCCCAGCGGGCCGCGCTCGCGGCGCTGGGGGATGAGGAGCACGTGGCCAGGAGCCGGACGCTCAACCGGACGGAGATGGCGCGGGTCCGGGACGGGCTCGCGGCCCTGGGGCTCCGGCCCGTTCCCAGCGAAGCCAATTTTCTCTACTTCGATGCGGGGCGGGGCGGCCGGGAGGTCTTCGAGGCCCTGCTCCGAAAGGGCGTGATCGTCCGGCACATCCAGGGAACGATGGTGCGGGTGACGATCGGGTTGCCGGAAGAGAATCAGCAGTTTCTGCAGGCGCTTACCACCGTCATGAAGCCGTCATAGAGGAAAGGCGAGGAAGGGAAACCATGATTATCGTGTTGAAGCCTGAAGCGACCGACCGGGAGATCGACCACATCCTCGATCGGCTCCGCGAATTAGGATTGAAATCGCACATCTCCAAGGGCGAGGAACGGACGATCATCGGCGTCATCGGCGACGACCGGATTCTCCAGAACCAGCCCTTGACCGTGTTCCCCGGGGTCGAGAGCGTGACGCCGATCCTGGCGCCGTGGAAGCTGGTCAGCCGGGAGTTCAAGCGGGAGAACACGGTCATTGACGTGCACGGAGTCAAGGTCGGCGGCAAGAAGCTGGCCATCATGGCCGGCCCCTGCGCGGTCGAGAAGCTGGAGCTGACGGTCGGCATCGCCCACGAGGTGAAGGCGGCCGGCGGCAACATCCTGCGCGGCGGAGCCTACAAGCCCCGGACCTCCCCCTACTCCTTCCAGGGACTGGGCCGCGAGGGGCTGGACTACCTCCTGGAGGCCAAGCGGCAGACCGGTCTGCCGGTGGTGAGCGAGATCCTGGACCCGCGCGACATGGAGCTGTTCCTCGAGAAGGCGGACATCATCCAGATCGGCGCGCGGAACATGCAGAACTTCGAGCTCCTGAAGGAAGTCGGGGCCTACGACAAGCCGGTCCTGCTCAAGCGCGGGCTCTCCGCCACGATCAAGGAGTTCCTCCTGTCCGCCGAGTACATCATGTCCCGCGGCAACCGCAACGTGATGCTGTGCGAGCGGGGCATCCGCACCTTCGAGACCCAGTACCGCAACACCCTCGATCTGGCCGCGGTACCGACCCTCAAGGAGCTGTCGCACCTGCCCGTCATCGTGGACCCGAGCCATGCGACCGGCAAGTGGAACCTGGTGGCGCCCATGGCCAGGGCCGCGGTTGCGGCCGGCGCCGACGGGCTGCTGATCGAGGTCCACTCCAACCCCGAATGCGCCCTGTGCGACGGGGAGGAGTCCATCAAGCCGACCAAGTTCAAGGACCTGATGCAGGACCTCGCGAAGATCGCGCAGGCCGTCGGGCGGGAAGTCTGAGGCGGTGACGAGTGATCGGTGATGAGTGACGAGTTGACCGGAAAGGCGGTGCTAAGACTCGACCGGCCGGAAGAACTCTTCATGCTCATCACCCCTCACCCCTCACCCATCACACCATGAGCCTGCATTTCAAGAAGGTGGCCATCGTCGGGGTCGGGCTGATCGGCGGCTCGCTCGGGATGGTGTTGAAGCAGCGGGCGATGGCCGACACGATCGTCGGGATCGGCCGCCGGATCGAGAACCTGAAGGCGGCGGTCGAGCTGGGCGCCATCGACCGGTACGTGACGGAGCCGCGCGACGGCGTGCGCGGCGCGGATTTCGTGGTGCTGGCCACGCCGGTGGACACCTACGAGCGACACCTCAAGGACTGGGGCGGGTGCCTGGAGCCGGCCGCCATCGTGAGCGACGTGGGGAGCGTGAAGGGACGGCTGGTCGAGCTGGCGGAGAACCTGATCGCCGGGCGGGCCCGGTTCGTGGGGGCCCATCCGATCGCCGGGAAGGAGAAGACCGGCGTCGCCGCCGGTTCCGCGGCCCTCTTCAAGGGCGCCCGCTGCATCCTGACCCCGACGACGCGCACCGATCTCCGTGCGCTGGAAACCGTGCGGGCGGTCTGGGAGGCGGCCGGCTCGGTCGTACTGACGATGGAGCCGTACCTCCACGATCGGGTGCTCGGTGCGGTCAGCCACCTCCCGCACGTGGCCGCCTTCTCCCTGATCAACGCCCTGACCGAAGTCCAGGAGGGCTTGGGCCCCGGCCAGGACCTGCTGGCCTTTTCGGGCGGAGGGCTGCGCGACACGACTCGCATCGCCGCCAGCTCGCCGGAGATGTGGCGCGACATCTGTCTGTGGAACCGGGAGAACTTGGTCGAGTTCATCGAGGTCTATGAGCGGCACCTGGGCCGTCTCAAACAGTTGATCAAGGCCGGGGACGGGCCAGGCATCGAGCAGGAG